>SYAB01000016.1 GCA_005787665.1 Actinomycetota bacterium | reverse complement strand
GGCGTCCGGCAGTGATCCGCGCGCCGCGAGTGCGGTGGCTCCCACTGCCGCGGCGGCGGCGGGGTCCGGCGCGGTGACAACCGGGACCCGGAAGGTTCCGGAGATCCGCTGGCTGATCTCGGGGATGGCGGCCCCGCCGCCGACGATGGCGATCGCCGCCAGATCCGCCACCGGAATCCTGTTGCGCTCCAGGGTATCTCCAAGGGCGTCGAGGAATCCCGTGAGCGGACCGTCGATCACCGAGTTGATATCGGCGCGGGTCAGCTGGATATCGGCGCGGTAGCCGGGAAGGTCCACCGGCAGGGTCGTGGCGGTCTCCGCGGAGAGGCGCTCCTTGGCCAGCCGGCACTCTTCACGCAACCGGGTCATCGCCCCGAGTGCAGCGGTGCTGCCCGGCTCGCTCTGGGTCGCACTGATACCGGCCAGCACGCGGTCGAGTAGGGCCCGGTCGGTCTGGTCGCCGGAGAGGTCGATGAAGCGCACGGTCTCACCGATCGGCGCGAAGCCCGCCCCGGCGTCGGCGAGGGTGATGGAGGTGCCGCTGGCGCCGAAGTCACACAGCGCGATGACCCCCCGACCGGGCAGGCCGGGATCGGTCAGCAGTGCGGCCAGGGCGGCCGTGGCGTCGGAGACGATCGTCGGCGGTACCCCACCGGGTGAGAGCACCGGACTCGACCGCATCGCGCCGCGCAATGCGCCGATCGCGGCCGGCCCCCAGTGCGCAGGTGCGCTGATCACCACCGACCTCGGCGGCACGCCGTCATCGACGGTGCGGGCCATCGCCTCCAGGGCCGTCGCGAGCAGGCTTTCGCCCCGGTGGGTGGATCCGTCGGCGGCGACGAGGGGGACCGGGTCGCCGACCCGTTCGACGAAACCCCGCAGGACCAGACCGGCCTGGGTCAGATCCGGACGGGTGAGTTCGGGGTTCTGGGAGGGAACTCCCACGTCAGCGGGGCGGTCGTCCCACAGCGTGAGGACCGACCGTCTGCTGACCGGCGGTCGTCCCGGGCATCCGGCGACCAGATTCGTGGTTCCGATCGACAGACCCAGTACGTCGCTCACGTGATTCGTTCCCTTTCTCGCGGCACCTCACCTTAAAGCCCGCGCCGACCCGGCGCGGGCATTGGTTGATCGGGGACAGCGATCGGGTTTCAGCGATCGGCTAACCGCCCGCTGGCGGCTCCAACAACGTCGGCTCCGGACGGGTGGGCCACGGCAGAGTGGGCCAGGGCCGCTTGGTCGTCGTCTCGGTGATGGTCGTGACTGACGTGCTGACGGTCGTCGTGGTCGACGGCGCCGGCGCCTCGGTGGTGGTCGGGGCCGCCGTTGTGGTGGGCGTCGTGGTGGGAGTCACGGTGGAAGTCACGGTGCTGGGATCCGGGGGAACCGTCGTGGTAGCCGGAGCCGGGCCGGGCCGCGTCGGGTCCGCGGTAGGGGTCATCGGGGCGTCGGTGCCGGCCGACGAGGTAGGCACTGTCCCGGCGGGCCTGGTGTTCCCGGCATTGGTGAAGGTCACCATGGCGTAGACCAGCAGTGCCAGCACCGCAGCGGTCAGCACGCCGAGCCCGATCAGCGCCGCCGGTCGCTGGAACCACGGCGGCGCCGGCAGGGGGGCCGGGTGCCCGCCGGGTCCGGCGGGCGGTGGGAACCCCTGGGTGCCGTACTCGCTGTACGCCTGGGCCCCGGTGCCGCCGTAGTCCCCGTACCGGGTGGGGTCGGAGTCGGAATAGTTGCCCGGCCCCTCGGGGTCATCGCCGCTGCGTGCCACGGTTGACGATCCTAGTTCGCACCGGTGAAGTGGGGCATCACCTCGGCGGCGAACAGATCGAGGTGTTCGAGGTCGGCGAGGTCCAGAAGTTGCAGGTAGACCCGCTGCACCCCGGCGTCGACGAAAGCGCCCAACCGGTCTGCGATTTCGGCCGGGGTACCGACGAGCGGCGAGTTGGCCCGAAGTTCGTCGAGATCCCGGCCGATCGCCTCGGCGCGCCGGGTGAGTTGGGCGTTGTCCGCGCCGGCGCACACCGCGAACGCCGCGGAGTAGACGATGTCGTCGGCCGCCCGGCCTGCATGTTCGAGGGCCGCGCGGACCCGGCCGTACTGCACCGGAACGAATTCCAGGGTGGGGAAGGCGAGATTGAACTCTGCGGCGAAGCGTGCCGCCAGCGCCGGGGTGCGCCGGGCACCGCCGCCGCCGATGACGATCGGCGGGTGCGGGCGTTGCGCGGGCTTGGGCAGGGCCGGGGAGTCGGCGACGACGTAATGGATGCCGGAGTAGTCGAACCTCGACCCGACCGGAGTGCGCCACAATCCGGTGATGATGTCGAGTTGCTCCCCGAGGCGGTCGAACCGTTCACCGAGGGCAGGGAAGGGGATTCCGTAGGCGCGGTGCTCGGCCTCGAACCAGCCGGCGCCGATACCGAAATCGACGCGGCCCCCGCTCATCTGGTCCACCTCGGCCACCGCGATCGCCAGCGGCCCGGGGTACCGGAAGGTCGCGGAGGTCACCAGGGTCCCCAGCCGGATCGTGGTGGTCTCCCGGGCGATCCCGGCCAGGGTCACCCAGGAGTCGCTGGGGCCGGGCAGGCCGTCGGCGTTCATGGCGAGGTAGTGGTCGGAACGGAAGAACGCCGAATACCCGAGGGCCTCCGCCGAGCGCGCCACCGCCAACTGGTCGATGTAGGTGGCGCCCTGCTGAGCCTCGACGAAAACGCGGAAATCCACCGGGTCAGCCTAGAAGAAGTCCACACCCTCGGTGCTGACGGACATTCCGCGGCCGGTGCCCTGATTGGTGAACCGGGTGCCGTCGGTACTGGCCACGATGGTCCAGCCCACCGCGGTGTACGTCGCGTAGTCGATCCTGGTGGTCGGCATCGCCCCGAGGTTTCCCACCACCCACCGATTGCTGCCGTCGGCGGAGACCTCGACCCCGGTGGCCCGTTCCCCGTCGATCACCGGGGAGTCGCTGAACTCCGACTCGCAGCCCACCGTGTCCGCCGAGAGTTGGCAGCGGGTCTTTCCGGACTTGGTCTCCAGGTAGACGTAGCCGTTGGCGTTGGGAACCAGCGTCTCCGCACCCGGCGGCGCCTCGGTGCCGGTCGACGGTGGGCTCGATGTCGGCGGGGCGGTCGGCCGGGTGGTCGGGAAGTCGGGTTCGGTGCCGGACCCGCATCCGGGACAGCTCGCCACCCCGTCGACGGTGGTGGTGCACCCGGCGCTGACCGCGGCCGTGAGCAGCCAGGCTGCCGCCAGGCCGGCCCTCACCCGGTTGGAGATCCGCACCTGACCAGAGTACGCACCGAGTGACTGGAGTTACGCCAGTGACTCGCGGGGTGTCAGCTGACCGTCACGTTGGCGGTGAAGACCCAGACGTCCTTCTCGCCGCCCGACCAGGGACGTCCGTAGGTGGCCGACACCGTGGAGTTGCCGGGCGCCATCGCCTGCAACATCCATACGTCCTTGCCGGGTGCCCCGGGGCGGTCGGTGGGCGCCGCGATGGTCTCGTGGCCGGTCTGCGACATCACCTTCGGGTCCGAGATCAGCATCTCCTCCGACCACTGGAAGCCGGTGGAGGCGTTCGAGCCCAGACTGACCTGCAGGAAGTCGCCGACCGCCAGGGTGACGCTGCGACTGGTCTGCTTCTGGTTCTGCAGGTCGTCGTAGGAGATCTCGATCGTCGTGGTGCGCAGGCCCCCCGCCTCGGGCGCTTCCTCCTTGCTCGCGCACCCCGCCAGTGGGCCTGCGGCGAGCACCGCCGCGGCCAGAACTCCTGCACAGCGATTCATGATCTGCTCCTTTCGAGGAATTTCCTGGTCCGCCACAGGTACGACGGAACTCCGCGGACCGGCACCGGCCGCGGCCAATCATCGGCCCGGAAATAGGCATCCGAGCCGCCATCGACGAAAACCACACTGCCGCAGAGGAAATCGGCGGACTCGGAGAGCATGAACACCACCCAGTCGGCGAGTTGGTTGGCGTCGCCGAACCCACCGATGGGCACCGGGAACCGGCGGACGTTCTTCGCTTCGGCGGGGCTGGCCAGCTGCTGCTCCAGCATCGGGGTCATGATGGCCCCCGGCGCGAGGGCATTGAGCCGAATCCCCGCCCCCGCCCATTCCGGGGTCACCGCGTGACGGCGCACCCAGCGGCTCACGGCGATCTTGGATGCGGCATAGGCCATCGGTGGCGAGAGCGGGCCGAACAACCGGTAGGAGCGCAACGCCTTCGCGGCGTCACCGGCCAACAGCGCGCGGACGGCACGGCCGGGGACGGCGGGCACGGTGGTGGTCGAATTGCTGGCGAAGACAACGACTTTGGCCCGCTGCGCGGCGGCAAGGGCGGGATGCCAGGCCTGCAGCAGATCGGTGACCCCGAAGTAGTTGACCTCGGTGATCAGCCGCTCGGCGCCCGGCGTCGGCCCCAGACCGGCGGCGAGCACCGCGCCGTCCAGCACCCCCGCGCACGCCGCGAGCACGTCGGCGGCCGCGCCCCGACGACCGGCCGCAGTGGAGAGGTCGGCCCTGATGTCGGCACCCTTGATGTCGACACCGATGACGGTGTGGCCCGCTTCGCGCAGTGCGGCGACCACGGCGCCGCCCATGCCGGACGCCGACCCGGTGACCGCGTAGGTGCCCACGGCGACCAGTATGGCCTGCCCGGTCCGCTAGACCACCGATCCGGCGCCGGATGTCCCCGCGCCGTCCCAGAACTCGTTCATCGGTGTGGCGTATCGGTCGTTGTCGGTCAGTCGGGCGTCGATGCCGAGCGACTCCTCGATGGTGCGCAGCAGGCTGTAGTGGTTGTAGTAGTTCGACGCGGTGAACGCACCGGCGCGCATCCCCTCCGCGATCGCCCCCGGCGAGGGGATGACGACCATGACGACGCGGTTGTCCTGGTTGCCGAAGCCCAGGGAGGTGTTGTTGTTGTCCTCGTCGAAGGTGACGAACAAGGCGGACTTCCGCGTCGGGTCGTTCCAGGTCGCCGAGTTCAGCACCACCGGAACCGTCTCGGACAGGAACTGATCCAGGGCCGGGATGTTGTAGGGGTTGCCGATCTCGAGCTGGCTGATCGCGAACTTCAGGATGCCCCAGGGGAAGTCGACGGGACCCTCGCCGTTGAATTCCTCGTTGGCGGCGAACCAGGCGAAGTTCGGGGCGGTGTCGGGGTTGGCCAGATCGGTCGCCATCTGTTCCAACGGCTTGACATTGGCCGCGCGGGCCGGGTCGTTAGCAATGCTGCGGAAAGCGAAGAACGGTAGCTGGCTGGGGGAGTAATCGCCTGATGGGGTCAGGGTGCCCGGCGCCGGCATGCTCTGCGCGTAACCCGCCCAGGTCTTGTTGGCACCTTCGATGTTGGAGACCAGGGTGGTCTCGGCGTCGATGCACGGCGTCCCGCAGTTGTAGGTCAGCCCGAAGTCGGTGCCGCCGATGATCGGGTAGTAGTTCGGCAGGCTGGGGTGGGTCAGGCCGTGGTAGGCCGTGGCCGAGCCGTAGGCGTTGATCAGGCTGTTGAGGAACGGCGCTTTGGGGCTGCCGACGATGTCGGTGTAGCCCTTGTTCTCCATGTAGACCATGAAGACGTGGTCGAGTTCCCCGACCGTGGAGGCCGGCGGCTCCAGGGCTGCCGGGGTGACGAGGTCGGAGCCGATGGTGAACGACAGGCTGTCGGCGTAAGCGTTGTTGTAGTCGGCGCGGAAGCCGATGAAACGCGGGTTGCGGTCCTCCAGGGTCAGCACCACCTGGGCGCTGCGGGTGCCTTCGGGGAGGTAGCCGTCGGTCTCGCGTTCCCGAAAACCGGTCTGCAGCCAGCGGTCCAGTGCGCCGACCGGCCCGATCTGGGCGCTGCCCAGATACAGCTTATTCCCGTCGAGGAAGTTTACCTGCAGCGAGGCCGAGGACGGGTCGAAGAGGAACCCGCCGAACCAGCCGCTCAGGGTGTAGCTCACCAGGCCGCCGTCGATGGCGCCGGATGCCGCGCTGAGGTCGATGGTCTGGGACAGCACACCGGTGGAGACGTCGCCGCCGCCGAAGAACTGGGCGCCGCCGTCGGCCGGGCCGGTCTTGGCCTTGGGGAAGCTCAGGAAGGAGGGCAGGTCCGGCATCTTGAAGCTGGTGCCGGTCGGCCAGAGGTTGCGTGGCGTGCCGTACCCGATGACGGTGGGCGTGCCCCGGGACACCGTCCAGCCGGGGATCGTCACGGAACTGAATCCCGACAGCGACGGGTCGCCGACCTCGGCTCCCGGGTTGAGTAGCAGGTTGGCGCTGGTGATCGCGGACTGGGCGGCGACGGTGGTGGCGCTGACGAGTTGGGCTTCGGCCGAAGGGGCGCCGGTCCCCAGCGGGTCCTCGGTCGGCGGGATGGTGCCGGACCCGGTCAGGGTGGCGACCACCCGGGCCACCGCCTGGGTCACCCCGACCAGCACGTCGCCGACGACCTGGACCGCGAACTCGGTCACACCGGCCAGCGCGCTGATCAGGAAGATGTCCTGTTCGGTGATGGCCTGCAACTGGACGGTGATATCGGTGACGAACCCGTCGAGGAAGTACGGGATCGAGGCGAAGATCGTCCTGGTGCCCAGGGCGAGCGCGGTGCCGATATCCGGATAGCCGTACATCCCGACCGCGTCGCTGAGGGCCTGCTTGAGATCGACCGGGTCGACGATGCCGGTCGCCTTGTCCTGTAGCGGAACCCCGTCGAAGTCCGACCGCTGGTCGATGCCGAACAGATTGACGATGGTCGGGGTGATGTCGGCGTTGCTGAAGCCCAGGTTCTGCTTGCCGTCGTCGGTGTCGTCACCCTCGAGGTCGATCATGACGAACGCCGACGTCTCGTCGGGGGACTGGAAGCCGTGACCGAATCCGACCGAGGCCTGATGGCCGTGATCGGTGGTGATGATGACCGTCCACTCCTCGCCCTGGTTGTTCTGCTCCCATTCGTCGATGGCGTCCAGGATCCGGGCGATGTTCTCGCTGGTGTTGATCACCGCGGCCGCGTACTCCGGTGATGCCCCACCGTGCAGATGACCCGCCTCGTCGACGGCGACCTGGTAGGAGAAGACGAAGCTCGACTCGGGCCCGTCGATGGAGTTGATATAGTCGATGGTGGCGTCGACGACGAGGTCGTCGGTGTCCTCCCAGCTAGTGTCGAAATCGACGAACACGTTCTCGTCGGCGGGGAACCCGCCGGCGTCGGCGATGTCGTTGATGTACTGCCAGTTGGCGAAGACCGCGGTGTTGACAGCGGGTTTGGTGAACTCGATGAGGTTGATCGCCGTCGGCCACGCGGTGTAGGGCGCCGGGTCGAACAGGTTGTTGATCACGCCGGTCTTGTTGTCCCACGCTCCGGTGAGAATCGTCGACCACGACGGACCGGAGATGGTGGTGTTGCCGACCAGCGTCGTCGCCCCGGTGACACCCTCGTCCATCGCCCGCCGGAAGCCACTGTCGGGATCGTCGTAGGTGTATTCCAGGATCTTGCTCAAGTTGGCGCCGTCGGTGCCGATCAGCAGGACGTGGGTCGGGGTGTCATCGATCTGGGCGGAGGTTGCCGCCAGGGAGGTCCGGCGGCTGGTGGTGCCCGCGGAGCCGACGGTGACCGCGCTGGCCGGCGCGACCGGCAGCGCGGGTGCGGTCGGCAGTGGGAGCAACGGGACCGGCGCCGGGGCGGGAACGGTCGGGACCGGTGCCGCGACCGCGGCCGGCGCGGCGATCGCGACGACCGCCGCGGGACGTTCCACGGCGGATACCGGGGCGGGAGCAGGAACGGCAGCGGCGGCGTCGGACGCCCGCGGGACGGCGACGTCGGCGGACACCGGGCCGGCCACTACGCCGTGGTCCCGGGTGCGCTGCGGGATGGCGGCCGTGGGCTCCGGATCCGGAGCAGCCGCCCGGGTGCGTCCCGGCACCCGCCGGTCATCGTTGTTCCTGCGGGCGGGGGAGGCCGATCTGGCGGATGGGCCGCCGGCTGCCGGTTCGGCCGCGGCCGCCTTAGGGGTCCGGGTGCGGGATCGGGACGTCTCCTTTGCCGACCGGCCCGACGATTCGGTGGCGGCAGAGTCCGCGGCCGAGGTGGAATCCGGGCCCGATGTGTCCGCGTAGGCGACACCCGCCGCGGCGGCGGAACCGCCGCCGGCCACCAGCCCGGCGACCGCGACGCCAAGACACACCTGCTTGATTGACGACATCGGGGCTCCCATCTTGACTGCGCGTGTCGGTGACGTTAGCGGCTGTCGCCGCTGCTCACAGCCTCTTGCAGACTATTCGACGCGGCGTCGTGCGCCGACGTCGGGGACCTTGGTCACCGAAACGCCGGCGAAGTTCGCCAAGCCCTACCGCTCCGACGCTTGTGGTGGTCGAATGAAGGCAATCCGGCACCGTGGAGGTGGCTGTGAACGCAGGAATGTCCGTCGGACGTCTCGGTCCGCTCGCCGCAGCCCTCGGGGTCGGTGCCGCCCTCCTGGTGAGCGGTTCGGGGGTCGCCTCAGCCGACAGTGCCGACCCGCGCGGTGCGTCCGCCGCGTCGATGGGTCCCCGCGGCGGTGCTGCCGACGGTCCAACGACCGGCCCCGCTCGTGCTACCGCGGCCCCGTCGCGGCGCGCCACCCGGGGGGCCGACGGTGTGCGGACCCGCCGGGATCGCGTGGCCCCGGCCGTTGTCCTTCCGCCACGCGTGTCGTCGGCGACGGTCGACCGGGCCACGGCGGTGCCGCGCCGCCGCCCACCTTCCAGGGTGCCGGTCGCGGCCCGGGACAGCCTCGACCGTGCGCCCGCAGCGGCGGCCGTCGCGGCCGGTGTGCGTCAGCCCTCGGCCGAGGCCGTCGGGGCCGATCCGGTCAGCCAGTTCTTCAGCGGACTTGCGGCCTTCTTCAACAATCAGACCCCGCG
>SYAB01000122.1 GCA_005787665.1 Actinomycetota bacterium | reverse complement strand
GAGGCAAGTTCGAACTGGTGGTACTCGGCGAGCTTTTCATGGCTTGACTTCTCGTGCTCGATGGCTCGGCCCTGCAATTGGACGGTGCCCTCTCCGAGGCCGGTGGCTGGATTCACCTCCGACTGATAGCGGGCCACGGTTTTCTCCCACTCATCGATCTTGCCCTCGATCGCGGCCCTCTGGCCCGGATCAGTCGTGGTGGCGAGGGTGAAACGGGCCTGATCGATGGCGAGCTGATGTTGGGTTCCCCGGTCCTTCTTTGCCTGGAACAAGTCCCACATGTTCGAGGCCAGGATCTGCTGGTTCAGCGCCTCCGTCTGCGCGCTCTTCCCCAGCATCTCCGAGATGGCAAGAAACAGTGCGAGCACGGCGATCAGCAACGCCACTTGCTTATGCAGGGTTGACACCCCGTCATTGAGCTGGGCATCGCGCTCGATCTTGTGCTCGGCCTCGTGCTGAACCGCATGCGTGCCGCGACTCATGTCAGACTCCTTCGGGCGCCAAGCAAGGTATTTCGCGACAGTCGATCCCGACGTCGGTCAACCAGTCAGACAGCATTTGTTCTGGTGGGATGGTACTTCTCGGCGAGAGGGCGTACCTATGCTGGGCGCCGCAGCACGGTTTCGTATCAATTCGATATGAAGATCGCTTCGTGATTCGACATTCCCGACAGCGCGCGTAGCGTCGATTTTGACCGTTTCGTAACCGAACGTCGGAGCGCCTCATGATATGGATCGCGCTGTACCTGATCGTCGCGACCGCCGTCGCCGGCATGGCGTTCCTGGCGGGCGAGTGGTTACGCACACCGGGTGTTCCCGCTCCCGACCGGCCAGGCGCGGTCGCCGCCGCCGCGGGCCTGCTGTGGCCGCTGCTGGCCGCGGGGCTTGTTGAACTGGGCCTGTTCGCCGTTGTCCGGGCGCGGCTTCGCAGCCGTCACCCAGAGGTCGCCGCGCATCGCGTTCGGATTCTCGATCCCGTCGCCCATTAGGTCCGCACCGGCTTAACCTGGGCGGGTGTACGAGCCCACCTGGGATTCCGTCTCCACCCACCGGCTTCCGGAGTGGTACGACGACGCCAAACTCGGGATTTTCGTGCACTGGGGGCTGTACTCGGTGCCGGGCTGGGCGCCGCAGGTGCCCGACATCCAGCAGTTGCTCAAGGAGAACGGTCCCGCCCAGATGCTGCGGGACAACCCCTACGCGGAGTGGTACCTCAACAGCAGCCGACTGCAGGGCAGCCCCACCTGGATCCACCAGCGCCAGACCTACGGTCCCGACGCGGAGTACGACGACTTCGTCGCCCCTTTCGACGATGGGGCCGAGGGTGCCGACATGGACGCCATCGCGGCGGTGTGCCGGGACGCCGGGGCCGGCTACGTCGTCCTGACGACCAAACACCACGAGGGTTTCTGCCTCTGGCCCACGACACTGGAACATCCCCGCAAGGGTCGCTACCACGCCCGCCGCGACATCGTCGGTGACCTGACCGCCGCGGTGACCGGCGCCGGACTGCGGATGGGCCTGTATTACTCCGGCGGCTATGACTGGCCCTATAACGACGCGGTGCTGGCCAACCCCGCCGACAGCTTCCTGGCGGTCCCGCACACCCCCGATTACGTGGACTATGTCACCGCGCACGTTCGCGAACTGATCGAGCGCTACCGTCCCTCGGTGTTGTGGAACGACATCTGCTGGCCTGGCGGCGGGGATCTGCCGGCGCTGTTCGCCCGCTACTACAACACCGTGCCCGATGGCGTGGTCAACGATCGCTGGATCGAACCCCCTGGCCATCGCGGCGCCGTCAGCGACGCGATGGCCCGGGTGGGAGGCGTTCTGCTGCAACGGTTCTGGTCCTTGATCCCGGATCGGCACAAGTCGCTGACCTTTCCGGCCGATCACCACTACGACATCCGAACTCCTGAGTACGCGCACTTCGACGACATCCAGGACAAGAAGTGGGAGTCCACCCGCGGAATCGGGCATTCCTTCGGCGCCAACCGCAACGAACGCCCCGAGGACTATCTGAGCGCCACCGAACTGGTGCGGTCCTTCGCCGACATCGTCTCCAAGAACGGCAACCTGCTCATCGGTATCGGGCCCGATCAGTACGGGCGCTTCCCCGAAGAACAACTCGCGCCGTTACGCGGACTGGGTGGCTGGTTGCGGACCAACGGCGAGGCCGTCTACCGGACCCGGCCGTGGCGGATCGCGCAGACCACCACCACGGAGAACACCCCGGTGCTGTTCACCCAACGTCAGGGGGTCGTCAACGCCATCCTGCCGGATATCTCAGCCCGCGAGTTCGGCATCCGGGGGGTCGACGCCACCGCGGTCGGCGAGGTCCGGCTGCTCGGCATCGATGAGCCGGTGCAGTGGTGGGTGGATGACGGCATGCTCAGGCTGCGACTGCCCGAGCGCCTGCCACCGTCGCCGGCCTACGCGCTGGTCCTCGATTCCGGGCTACGGCCCACCGGATGAGTGAGCTCAGCCGCGCTCGAGGGTGTTGCCGATGCCGCTTTTGCCGAGTTCCGGTGTGCCGGATCGGAACCGGACGTCGTTGTTGAGGCCCGATACCTCGATCGCGGCGGCTTCATTGATGCGCACCCGGTTCTCGATCCCGGAGACGTCGACCCGCGTGCATCGCCCGATCACCTCGACGGTGTTCTTCACCCCGCTGATGCTGACCGCGCGGGCTCCGTCGGCGCAGTCGATGGTCCGCTGTGTCTCCACTCCGCTCACACTGGCCGTCCCCCCGGGTCCGGGGGCCGGTGCCGCCGTCGGTAAGCGCGTCGGTGTGCGGGTCGGCGCGGTGTTGGGGGCGCGGGGGGACGTCGGCGCGCGCGTCGTCGTGACCGCGTCGCCAGTGGTCGCCGGCGGGGTGGTCGCGCGCCCGGCCACGGGTCGACCGCTGCGATCGGCCAGGATCATGACGCCGCCCACCACCAGTCCCGCGATCAGCAGCCCCAGAATGATCCAGCCGAGTCGCGCGCCCGGGCCGCGACTGACGTCAGGGACCGGGTCGGCTGCGGCCGGGGTCGACAGGGAGCGCTCCAGATCGGCGATCCGGGCTTCGGGATCCTGGTCGGGATTCATCGCCTCCGGGCGCCGATCGCGACGAGTGCGGTGACAGGCGACATGCGGCGAGGATATCCGCCGAAGCCCCCGGGGCCACAGTCCGCGGTGCTAATCTGGGAACGGTCGTATCCAGAATTCTGGCCGCCGAGAGGAGCCGCTGGAGATGAAGGTGCTGCTGCCGCATCAGCTGTTGGAACACAAGGTGAAGTCCGACTTCGACAGGGATATCCGGCGTAAGTTCTTCCGCGGGCTTGAGTTCGCCGGCCCGGAGGGCGATCCCGGGTGGTTCGGGCCGGGCAGCGCGGTCTGGCACGTGCACTCCCACACCTCCGCATTGATCTTCGGCCTGCAATGCGCGGCGTTCATGGAGCGTCTGGACCCCAGCATCTTCTGGATGGGCTCGGACCATTCCCGGGTGGCCGAACGCGATGAGGAAGGCCAGCCCACCGGCCGGCTGGATCAGCAGGGGGCACAGACGCGCCTCGCCCACTCCCTGGCCTTCTTCATCGGCACGGCCTATGGGTCGACCGCGACTGCCGAGAGGGTGGCCCAGACCGTGCGGGCCATGCATCACACCATCAAGGGGGTGCGCCCGGACGGTCTTGTCTACGATGCCGACGATCCGGACTGGCTGCGGTGGAATTACGCCACCGTGGTGTGGGGTATCGCGACCGGACATCAGCTGTACCACCCGTTCCCGTTGCGAGATATCAACGACTACTACGGCGAATTCGTTCGGGTGGGCCACGCGCTGGGCGGCACCGACCTCCCCGCCACCAAGGACGAGACGCTGGAGTGCCTGCGGTCCTATCTGCCGAAGTTGGCGCTGACCCACGGCGCGGCGATCGCGACCGGGCAGGCGTTGATGAGCAATCCGGACGTGCCGCAGGCGGCGAAGTTCTTCGACTGGGCGATCCGCGACGCGATGCCGGACTGGGCGGCGCAGATGGTGATGTATCAGCCTCCGCATCCGGTGGAACGGGCGGCGCGCCGCGCGGCCACCTGGGCGGCGATCAATGGAACCCAGGCCGCGATGGGCCCATTGCGCGAGTTCCGGCAGGCGCAGCGCAGAGTCGCGGGCGGCACGGTGTGCGACCACACTGAGCCCTCCTATGCCGCGGGAACCGACCCGGTTCGCAGTCGCGACTCGGTGGAGCGGGCGTTGTGAGGCTCCAGCTGCAATAAGGGCGCCCTCATAAATTCCGGCGCCAATCACAGTTGTGATATTCGCCGCACTGGCCGTCACTGGATAAGAAATTCTCAGTGCCGAAAATTGCGTGCATTCTGGCCCGCGGATACGTCGACGCACGCAAAAAACGGTGCCCAACAGCAAGGTTGCCGGTTGCTGAACAAGGTCGGCTGCGGCCCAGCGTGAGGACATCTCTGAGGGAAGCCTGAGGCTGGCGGAGTTACGCGCATGGCGTCCGGAATTTGTTGTCGGTTCGAGCCGTTAAAATTGGCGTCGGCTTTAGAGTCGATAAAATATTTGCGATTTCCCGTAGGCGCCGGCCTGGTCCGGCCAATGGAGGTGTAACGAAAATGGCGAAGACGACAGGAAGCACCGCAGTGGCCGATCGGCCCGCCGATTCGGTGTGGCTGTCGACGCTGCCGACACCGCGGATCGCCGCCGTCAGTGGCCTCGTTTCCGCCGTCCGGCAGTCCGCCGATCTGGTGCGTGCGGTCCGCCCGGCCGCCGGTGTGTTATCCGGCATGCCTGGTGCGGTGACCGATCTTGCCGTCAGCCACGACGGGCGCTCTCTGGTCGCGGCCCACCTCGGCCAGGACGCCGTGTCGGTGGTCGATGTCGCGACGCTCAGCCTCCGGTCGGTGTGCCATGGTATCGCCGAACCGTTCGCGGTGGCCGTTTCTGATCGCGCCTACGTGCGCTCCGCGTCGATCACGGAGGACAACGTGGTCGCCGTCGACCTTGACACCGGCGCGGCCCTGGCCGCCCGGGAGGTCGGTGTGGGTGCCCGCGGGCTTGCGGTCAGCAGGTCCGGTGAACTGGTGTACGTCGCG
>SYAB01000121.1 GCA_005787665.1 Actinomycetota bacterium | reverse complement strand
CTTCGGTGACCTCGCGGTCACCAGCCTCGACACCCTGGCCGGGGAGGTCACCCCCGATCAGGCCCGGCTCCAGTTGGGCAACCTGGCGGTGTCGGGTTACTTCGGCGGGATCTGGTTGCGCGACAACCTGCGTGCGGCCCCTACCGCCGCCCCCGCTGCCGAGCCCGCTGCCGAGCCCGGATCGATGGCGACCCCTGTCGATCTGACCGTCTCGGCGATCGGGATCCGGCGCTTCGACGCCCTGGCCACCGGCCTCATGGGTGCGGCGGCCGCCCCGGGCGGCGTGCTCACCCGGACCGCCGCGCACGCCTCAGTTCCGGTGTTGCTCGCGCTCTACGGCTACAACCGCGGGTATCTGGAGGTGCTGCTGGAGAACCCTCCGCCGGGTGTGCCGCCCCTGGGGGACACCCTGGTCTGCGAGGGGTTCCTGGACTGCAATTCCGATGCCTTCCCGCTGGAGATCGCCCACCGCTACGACGCCGGACTGCAGCGCCTGGAGAGCCCCACCAACCTGCGCTGGCGGGAGATGTCGCTGATGACCGCGGTGCTGGAGGGGGCGACCGGGGCGGGCAGGTTCGTCTGGGAGGCCATTGCGAGCGCCGGCGCGTTCTCGCCGGCCTCCTACCAGGCGCTGGTCGAGCTGAGTTCGGCCTACCTGATGGTCAGCAAGGCCGCGGTGCTGGCCGGCATGCTCGGCTACGCCGACGGCGATACCGAGTTGGCCCGAAGTGCGCTTCGGCTGCAAGCCGGACTGTGGATCTGGTCGGGGGCATACTTCGCCGGCCTGGCCTCCAACGCCCCGGCCGGAACCATGCCGGCGATCGTGACCGATCCGGCCTAACTCGCACCCAGCTCGATGCCGACTTCGACGAGGGTCTCCTCGTCGCACAGTCCGAGATCGTGGGCGATCCGGGCCGCCGCCGCGGCGTCGGGCACGAGGTGTAGCGGAATCCCCTCGGCACGAAGGGTTTCGGCATGCGCGCGCACCGCGATGTTGCGCTCGTCATCCTCGTCACCGACTCGGCGGATGATGATCAGCGACACCCGGCCGGGGAACTCCGCAGCCATCTCCGCATAGGTCAGCGGATCGCGCTGGCCGCTGTCGCCGACGAGGACGAACCGCATCGTCGGGTAGGCCTGGAACAACCGTCGGATTGCTGTCCGTTTGTGCTCGGCACCACTGCGTCGCAGGTAACGCTCGGTCGGGCCCCAGTCGGTGAGGAACATCGGCCCGAGGGGGAATCGGCGGAGCGCGACGAACTCCTGCAGGGTCGGATAGAACGACCAGCTTCCCGTCGAGACGTAGAAGAATGTCGGCACCGGCCTGCGGTTTCCCGACCGGTTGGGTAGTCCGCGGGCCAGCCCGCTGTAGAGCGCCGACATACCCGGGATGGCGGCCCGCTCGCTGGCCTCGCGCAGTACCGTCCGGGCCACCATCGCGACACCCTCGGTCAGTCCGGTCAGCAGGATGGTGTCGTCGATATCGGAGATGACCAGAAACGGCGCCTTCAACGAAGGTTTGACGACGCGGCCCGTTCCGGAGGCGGATTCGCCGCCCTCGAGGGGTGTCGTCACCGCCTGGACGTCATGCCACCCCACCCGCAGGCCGGGGACCGGCAGGGAGAAGTTGGCGAAGCCGTGGCTGTCGGTGACCTCCCGGGCGCTGTGGGCGCCGATGCGCAACTCGACCTCTGCCCCGACGATGCGCAGCGCGGCGTGCCGGACCAGGTTGGCCTGGGCGACGTCCCAGTACGGGATGCGGCTGTCGCCGGGAAGCTCCGGAGTCTCGGTGACCCGCACCCGCACCTTGGCGACGTCGCCGGCGACGAATCCGCGGTAGACGGTGACGTGCACACCCCGGAAGGTGCCCGACTTCAGCCGCTGTTCGCGGCGACGCTGGGTGAGGTTGCTCTCGACACCGGCGACGAAGGCCGCCGTCTGCGGACTGCGCAGCCGGGAGCCCAAATCCGAGGCGATCCGGCGGGGGAGACTGGCCATGCTGACCAGGATGGACCCCGCCGGCGCGGCACGCAGCCGTTACGGCGCGATCCGGTCTAGACCGGGCTGATCGGCAGCAGGTTACGCAGCGCCCCTGGCGCGTTCTGGGGCACGACCGGGTGGCGCGGGGCGATCGGGGACAGCCGGCGGTAGGCCTGCCCCTGGTCGGGTCGCTGGTCGGGTTCGCCGTTGTTCGGCCACAGCGAGGCGGCCCGCTCGGCCTGGGCGGTGATCGATAGCGACGGGTTGACGCCGAGGTTCGCCGAGATCGCCGCCCCGTCGACCACGTGCAGTGTGGGATAGCCATACACCCGCTGGTAGGGGTCGATCACGCCGGTCTGCGGGCTGTCGCCGATCGCGGCGCCGCCCAGGAAGTGGGCGGTCATCGGGATGTTGACCAGTTCGCCCCAGCTGCCCGCGGCGACGCCGTCGATCTTCTCGGCGATCCGCCGGGTCGCCTGGTTGGCGATCGGGATCCAGGTCGGGTTGGGGTCGCCGTGGCCCTGCTTGCTGGTCATCCGCCGGCCGAACAGGCCCTTCGTGGTGTAGGTGGTGATCGAGTTGTCGAGGTGTTGCATCACCAGCGCGATCACGGTGCGTTCGCTCCACCGGCGGGGGATGACCACCCGCAGGAAGTCGCGCGGATGCCGCAGCGCGCTGCGGACCATCTGCTTCCACCGGGGTACGTCGGTGCCGGAGGGTCCGGTGCCGTCGGTCATCACGGTCTGCAACAGACCCATCGCGTTGGATCCCTTGCCGTAGCGGCACGGCTCGATATGGGTGTCGGGGGTGGGATGGATCGAGGAGGTGATGGCCACACCGTGGGTCAGGTCCAGATCCGGATTCACCTCCCGGCGCTGGGCACCCACGATCGACTCGGAGTTGGTCCGGGTCAGCAGACCGAGGCGGTCGGAGAGCCGTAGCGCACCCTTGTCCCGCATGGCGAACAGCAGCTTCTGGGTGCCGTAGGTGCCCGCCGCCAGCACGACGTGCGTCGCGGTGAAGGTCCGCGCGCCCCGACGGGCGATCCGGCCGGTGCGGACGGTGTGCACCGCCCAGCGGCCGTCGCCGCGCTGCTCGAATCCGGTGACGGTGGTCATCGGGAGGACCTGGGCTCCGGCCCTTTCGGCGAGTGCCAGATAGTTTTTCACCAGGGTGTTCTTGGCCCCGTGCCGACACCCGGTCATGCACTCGCCGCATTCGGTGCACCCGGTGCGGGCCGGCCCGACGCCGCCGAAATAGGGGTCGGGAACCGTCCGGCCCGGCGCCTTCTGCCCGTCGGGCCCGAAGAACACGCCGACCGGGGTGGGCGTGAAGGTCTCGCCGACACCCATCTCGTCGGCGAGGTCCTTCATGACCCGGTCGGCATCGGTGAACGTGGGGTTCTGCACCACGCCGAGCATGCGCTGGGCTTGGTCGTAGTGCCCCATGAGTTCGGCACGCCAGTCGGTGATCCCGGCCCATTGCGCGTCGTTGAAGAACGGGTCCGGCGGTACGTAGAGGGTGTTGGCGTAGTTCAGCGAGCCACCGCCCACCCCGGCCCCGGCCAGGATCAGCACGTTGCGCAGCAGGTGGATTCGCTGAATGCCGAAGCAACCCAGGCGGGGAGCCCACAGGAAGTCCCGCAGCCGCCAGGATGTGGTGGCGAAGTCACGGTCCTCGAATCGCCGGCCCGCCTCGAGGACCCCGACCCGGTAGCCCTTCTCCGTAAGGCGCAGCGCGGTGGTGCTCCCGCCGAACCCGGAGCCGATGATCACAACGTCGAAGTCCATACCGAGATTATGGGCTTGCCGAAGACCGCCGGACGACCGTATCCCCGGGTTCCCCGCTCAGCGGGAACACGTCGGCGCCACATCGTCGCTTTGGACCATCTGGCCGATAGTCTGTCCGACGTCGAGTACGTTGCAGCGACAAGCCGAAACAGCAAACTGGGAAAGCGACTCATCGATGACTGAGACCATGACCGACGGCCCTTCTGCACAGGACTCGCAAAATCCCGCGGCAAAGCTCTCGCGACGCAAAGTGCTGGGTGGTATGGCCGCGGGTGTGGGGGCCGCCGCGGCGTCGGCGATCGCCGCCGGATGCGGGTCGAAGGAACCCGGGGATGCCGCTACCGGCGGCGAGGGCCCGCCCGGTTACGGGACCGGCATCAACGAGGGTTTCGACGGCAAGATCGAACTCGACGTCCGCGATTCGGTGGCCGACTGGAAGCCCTTCGAGCTCAAGCGGGCCCCGGAGGGTGCGCCCAACATTCTGGTCGTGCTCTACGACGACACCGGCTTGGCGGCCTGGTCACCCTATGGCGGCCGGATCGAGATGCCGGTGCTGCAACGTCTCGCCGACAACGGGGTGATGTACTCCCAGTGGCACACCACCGCGCTGTGTTCGCCGACCCGGTCCTGCTTCCTGACCGGACGCAACCACCACGTCAACCGCTTTGCCGCGATCACCGAGGGGTCCAACGGCTTTCCCGGCGCCGCGGCCCGGCTGCCCGCACAGTGCGCGACGATCGGGCAGGTGCTTCAGGACAACGGCTACAGCACGTTCTGGATCGGCAAGAACCACAACGT
>SYAB01000120.1 GCA_005787665.1 Actinomycetota bacterium | reverse complement strand
TTCAGGCCGCTCCGTTATTGCGCGAGGGGGTTCCCCCATGGGCCGCGGCCGGGCTAAGGCAAAGCAGACCAAGGTTGCCCGAGAGCTGAAATACAGCTCTCCGCAAACCGACTTCGAGCGGCTGCGACAGGAGCTCGCCGGCTCCGGCGACAGCGATCCGGTCCAGTCTGCGAACGGTTTCGACGAGTCTGATGACGACGAGGACGACTGGCGCCGCTGAGGCGTGCGCACTCGGCTCAGAACCTCGGGTGCCGACCCACGAGTTTGACGCGGGGCGTGTCCTTTCCCTTGGCGACAGTGCCGAGGACCCAGCAGTGCAGGTGACGGGCCGTGAGCACCGCCAGGGCGCGGTCGGTGTCCTCGGCCGCGACGACGGCCACCATCCCGACCCCCATGTTGAAGGTCTTCTCCATTTCGGCGCGCTCCACCCGGCCGCGCTGCGCGATCAGTCCGAAGACCGGGGCCGGAGTCCAGCTTCCCCGGTCGATCTCGGCGACCAACCCGTGCGGCATGACCCGCTCCAGGTTCCCGGCCAGACCGCCCCCGGTGACGTGGCAGAAGGTGTGCACCCCGGTCTCGGCGGTCAGAGCCAGGCAGTCCTTGGCGTAGATGCGGGTCGGCTCCAGCAGTTCCTCGCCTAACGTCCGGCCGAACTCCTCCACGTGCCCGGACAGACTCATCCGGTCGATCTCCAGGAGCACCTTGCGGGCCAGTGAGTAGCCGTTGGAGTGCAGGCCCGAGGAACCCATGGCGATCACCACGTCGCCGGGGCGGACCCGATCGGGCCCGAGCACATCGTCGGCCTCCACGACGCCCACCCCGGTCGCCGAGATGTCGTAGTGATCGGGCTCCATCAGTCCCGGGTGTTCGGCGGTCTCGCCGCCGAGCAACGCGCATCCGGCGATGACGCAGCCATCGGCGATCCCGGCGACGATCGCGCTGACGCGCTCCGGGACGGTTCGTCCGACGGCGATGTAGTCCTGCAGGAAGAGCGGTTCGGCCCCACAGACGACGAGGTCGTCGACCACCATCGCGACCAGGTCCAGACCCACGGTGTCGTGCTTGTCCATCGCCTGGGCAATGGCCAGTTTGGTGCCGACGCCGTCGGTGGAAGCGGCCAGAACAGGCTCCCGGTAGCCGCCGCGCAGGGCGAACAGCCCCGCGAAACCACCCAGCCCGCCGCGGACCTCCGGCCGGGTGGCCCGACTGGCCAGTGGCTTGAATAGTTCGACGGCCCGATCGCCGGCCTCGATGTCCACCCCCGCGGATGCGTAGGACACCCGGGCGCCCGCGGCGCCCTCGTTACTCTTCGACTTGCCGGACATCGGCGCTAAGGCTACCGGTCGCAGGTCGGTCGACGAAGCGGGTCGGTCGACGAAGCGGGTCAGTCGACGAAGCGGGTCAGTCGACGAAGCGGGTCAGCCACTCGTTGAGCGGGACCCCCGCCCGCAACGTCGTGACGACCCGGTCTTTGGCCTTGGCCGTGCCGAGCCAGGCGCCGACCGGCCATGATCGCATCATCGCGATTCCCTTGAGCCGGAGCAGATCGATTCGGGGGTGGTCCGCGGGCACCCCCCGGGGAGCGGTCTTGAGCTCGGCGTGGGCCATCGTCTGGTACCCGGACCGGTGCAGTTCATCGACGATTGCGACGAGTTCGGTGCCGGATTTGGGGCGTTGCACGGCGGTCCGGTAGCGCTGCAGCTCATCCGGGTCCGGCATGTACAAACCGCCCCCGACCGACAGCCCGTCGGCGGAGAACGACACGTATCCGCGGCCGATCGTTGCCGCACAGGTGGTCTTGTAGGGCGTCTTGTCCGCGCTGAACCGGACGTCGCGGAAGGGCCGAAAGATCTTTCCGGTGCCGAACTCGCCGGCCAGTTCGGTCAGCAGTTGCTCCATCGGGGCCCGCACGGACTGGTCATACACGGCCCTGTGTTCCTGCCAGAACACCTTGGAGTTGTCCGCGGCGAGCCCCTCATAGAACTCGACCGCCTCGACCGGCCATCCGTGGAACGCCATGGGCACCATTCTGGCAGTGCCGTCCTCAGCGTGCATCGTGGGTGATGCGGCCATCCACCATGGTCAGCACGACCGGTACGGCGTGGATTTCGTGCGGGTCGACCCGGAACAGATCGGCCCCCAATACGGTGAGGTCGGCGGCCTTCCCAGCGACCAGCGAGCCGGTGCGGTGCTCGAGTCGCAACTGGTAGGCACCGTTGACCGTGTAGCCACGCAGAGCGTCGTGCAGTCCGATCCGCTGTCGCGGCACCAGCGGAATGTCATCGGGGTGCCCGGGTCGCTGACGCGTGAGCAGGGCTTCGATCTGGATCAGCGGCGGCCCCTCGGAGATGTCGACCCCGGGAATGTCACTGCCATAGGTCACGGTAGCTCCCGAGCGCACCAGATCGCCGTACGGGAAGAGTCGCTCCTCCACGCGGTCAACGCCCAACATTCTGGTGTAGATATCGCGGTACTGGCCGTTGTAGTCGGTGCCCCACAGCGGGGTGCAGTTCGCGATGATGCCCATCTGGGCGTAGCGAGGGATGTCGGCGGGGTCGAGCATCGAGTTGTGGGCGATCGCATGACGTCTCCCTTCCGGGCCGCGGCGGCGCAGCACCCTCTCGTAGGCGTCGAGCACCACCCGCGCCGAGCCGTCGGCGTCGACGTGGATGTGCATGTCGAACCCGGCGGCCTGGGTCGCCTCGATCTGCGCTTCGATGTCCTGGGGCGAAAACGTCATGACCCCCAGATCGTCGGAGGCATGTCCGACACAGGGTGCGAGCAACAGTGCCCCGCCACTCATGAACGTGCCATCGGCCCACATTTTGCACGTGTTGACCTGCACGTGTTCGGAACGGAGTTCGCCATGCCAGACCGCCAACGCATCGACGATGGCGGCGGGATCGTCGTTGGGCGTGCGCGTCCAGTAGGAGCCCGCCACGCGAACCGGTAAGGCACCCGCCTCGTCCTGGGCTATCAGGTCCTCGTAGATCCAGCGTGCGTCAGCACTGACCGGGCCGGCGGCGGCACCGGCCTCGAAGTAGGCGGTCAGCCCCCACGACGGGGCTGCCTGCAGCGTCAGTTCCTGAGCGGCACGGATGTTGGCCACCGAGAACAATCCCTGCGCGATGATGATCGGCATGTAGGCCGCCCCTTCGACGGCGTGTCCGGTGGGGGTGCCGTCGGGGTCGCGCACCCAGTACTGGGCCCCGGGATCGGGATCGGGGGTGTTTCGTCCGATCCCGGCGGCGCGCATCGCCGCGGTGTTGAACCACATGTCATGGGCGTCCGCCGAGAACAGGTACATCGGCCGATCCCCGGTGATCTCGTCGAGCCATTCCCGGCGCGGTGAACGCTGCTCGAAGGAGTCGGGCATCCACGCGTAGCCCCGCAGGGGCGCGTCGGCCGGCTGGCCGGCCACCCAGCGCTCGATAGCGGCCAGCACCACGGCGCGCCCGACCATCCCGGCGAGGTTGACCCCCAATTTGGATACCGCCATCGAGGCCAAGTGATTGTGGGCGTCGATGAAACCGGGAAGACACATCCGGCCGTCGAGGTCGATCAGTTGTGTTGCGGCATCAAGAAAGTCGTCCGCACGGTCCCGGGTGCCCACATGCACGAGGTCGCGGCCACGGACGACGATCGCCTGCGCCCACGGCTGTCTGGGATCGCCGGTCCAGATGGGGCCGCCGGTCAGCAGATAGGAGTCGGTCACGCCCCACGCTAACCCGGCGGGTTCACCGGCACGGTGCTTCAACGTGTGAAACCCTTGGACCATGAAGGCACGTCAGTTCGTCGCCGGCCTGGCAGCGGCCGTCGCACTGCTCCCGTCGGCCGCTCCGGCTGCCGCCACTCCCCCGGGCGTCGACGTCGAGACGCTGTCGAAGAACACCGTCGACGGGATCGAGTATCTCGTCACCAGGATCACCGTCGCTCCCGGTGCGGGAACCGGCTGGCATTACCATCCGGGCGACGTGTTCGGCTACATCAGCGAGGGCGCCATGACCCACTGGAGCGTTCCGCCGCAGGGCGGGTGCACGGTCGATGCGGTGTACTCCGCCGGGACCCCGGTGAAGGAGGGTGCCGGGCCGGGCTTCCCGCACAACGGGCGCAACGACGGTGCCGGACCGCTGGTGATGGAGGTCGTCTACATCAACCCGGTCGGTACGCCGCTGTCGGTCGAGGTGCCCACACCCGCCGATTGCCCGATTTCCTGACGACGCGGTGACGGAAACGCGACACCGGCTGCGCCGAGCGATCGCCGGTGGGTTCAATGAGTGCTGCAGCAACAATCGGAGGTGGGTGTGGGCGCTGAACGTTGCCTGGTGACCGGGGCGACGGGGTACATCGGCGGGCGACTGGTGCCACGGCTGCTGGACAGCGGCTTCGCGGTGCGGGCGCTGGCCCGCAACCCCGACAAGCTGGCCAATGTGCCATGGCGCCAGCGGATCGAGGTGGCGCGCGGAGATCTGGGCGACGCGGCCTCACTGGATGCCGCCTTCGCCGACGTCGATGTCGTCTACTACCTGGTGCATTCGATGGGGTTCGAGAAGGACTTCGCCGCCGAAGAACGCCGGGCCGCCCAGAACGTGGTGTCCGCGGCACGCAAGGCGGGAGTGCGCCGCATCGTCTATCTCAGCGGCCTGCACCCCGAGGGCGCCGAACTGTCCACGCACCTGTCCTCGCGCACCACCGTCGGGGAGATCCTGATCGCCTCCGGTATCGAGACCGTCGTACTGCAGGCCGGGGTGGTGGTCGGGTCCGGATCGGCGTCGTTCGAGATGATCCGCCATCTCACCGACCGACTACCGGTGATGACCACACCCAAGTGGGTGCACAACAAGATTCAGCCGATCGCGATCCGCGACGTGCTGCACTACCTCGTCGCCGCAGCGACCTGCCCGGTGCCGAACTCGCGCACCTGGGACATCGGCGGGCCGGACGTCCTGGAGTACGGCGAGATGATGCAGATCTACGCCGAAGTGGCGGGCCTACATCCGCGCCGCATCCTGGTACTGCCGGTGCTCACCCCACGCATCGCCGCGCTCTGGGTGGGCTTGGTTACTCCTATCCCGTCCGGCCTGGCGCGCCCACTGGTGGAATCCCTGCACTGCGACGCCGTGATGGACAACCACGACATCGACACCATCATCCCCCCGCCGGAGGGCGGCCTGACGCCCTACAAGAGGTCGGTGTCGCTGGCACTGGCCCGAATCGCCCGCGGCGAGGTGGAAACCACCTGGAATACCGGCACCGCCGCGCAACTCCCCAGCGACCCGGAGTGGGCCGGTGAGGTGGTCTACACCGACACCCGCTCCCGGCACACCTCGGCCAGCCCCGACCAGCTATGGAAGGCGGTGGAGAGCAGCGTTCCCGATCACTGGCGCGTCGAGGAGCGCGATCCTGGCCGCGTCCTCAGGCTGCGGGCGGATCGCCGGGCAGCAGGGGACCGCTGGCTGGAGATGCGCATCTCGGCAGAAGGCACCGGGAGTCGCTACGAACAGCGCGCCATCTTCTATCCCCGCGGGCTGCTCGGCCGGGTGTACTGGTTGGCGGGGCGTCCACTGCAGGCGGTCGCATTGGACCGCCGGGTGCGCCGGGTGATCTCGGCGGTGGGGTGAGTCGGGGCGCCGTCAGGGTCTGCTGAGCGCCGACGCGTTGTCGTTGTCGGCCTGCACCGCCGCGAGCATGTTCTCCACGACGTTCTTACCCAGCGCGTTGGCGCTCGGCAGTTCGATCGGGTAACTGCCGTCGAAGCAGGCGCAGCACAAACGGCTCGCGGGTTGTTCGGTGGCCGCGATCATGGCCTGCTGAGAGATGTAGCCCAGGGTGTCGGCGCCGATGGCCTGCCGGACCGCTTCGAGCATCTCCCCGTCTCCGGCCTGGGTTCCCGGCGCGTTGGCGATGAGTTCGGCCGGGGTGGCGAAGTCGATCCCGTAGAAGCAG
>SYAB01000119.1 GCA_005787665.1 Actinomycetota bacterium | reverse complement strand
TGGGTCCGCAGCACGCGGCCGGTGAGCCCCTCCCCGGCCGCGGCGGCACCGGCGACGGCGCGCACCGCCGCGGTCAGGCCGGCCTGGCGCGATGATCCCCGACCGTGGCGGGGCGCGGTGACCGGTGAGGTGGTGGCGTAGAACGGCGGCATGCCGCGTTCGGCCGGATCCGTGCTCAGCGACCGGGTGATCATCTGCAGGCCGGCCACCCCGTCGACGACGATGTGGTGGACCTTGACGTAGAAGGCGAACCGACCCTCCGGAAGGCCGTCGATCAGATAGGCCATCCACAGCGGGGCCGAGCGGTCCAGTCGCAGGGCGTGCAGGTCGGAGACCATCGCCCAGAGGTCGCTCATATCGCTACCCGGCGGCAGCGTCCGCCGTTGGACGTGGTGGCGGATGTCCAACTCGCCGCCGGACTCGGCGATGTCGCGCCAGACCCACAGGAAGCCGGTGTCGAGGCCGCTGTGCGGCACCCGCCGCAGCCGGGGGTCGACGTCGACCGCGGCCGTCAGGGTCTCTTCGTAGATTCGCTTGACGTAGTGCCCGGCGGTCTCGGCGTCCACGCCCTCCGGCGGACTCAGGACCATCAGAGCCGCGACATGCATTGGGCTGGAGACCAACTCGGCCGTCAGCATCAGCGAGTCGAGCGGATCGAGCAGGTCCATGACTGCTCAGCCTAGACCGGGCTCCGGGTCAGGGAACGACGGAAGATCCGATCGTCGGCATGAAGGTGCACTGCTTGTCCAGCGTCGTCACCTGGCCGAAGATCGTCGACATGATGCTTCCGGAACCGGTGTCGACGATGGCCGTCAGCGTGGTCGGCCCGGCAGGATTGATCTCCGGGTTGGGTTTGAGCGTCGCGCTGCCGGACCGGCCGTTGGTCAGGTTGACCCAGGTGACGTTGAGCGGCAATTTCTGCTCGGCGGCCGGTGCGGGGGTGCCGACGGCGGTGAAGACGTAGGCCGTCTGGCCGGGGCCGGGGCCGGGCGCCGGGATCTTGGCGGGCCCGGCGACCGAGATCGCGGTGGCGATCACGTTGCCGCCGTCCTTCGTGCAGCCGTTGCTGATCGACGGATACATGAAGTCCTGCGTCGGCGGGGTGGCCGGGTCGTACGCGGTGGCCACCGCGGGCGCCGGGGCCGGGCCGGGTACCGGGGCCGGCAGCGCGGCGTCCGCCACCGGGGCGGCGGCGACCGGTGTCGGAACCTCGGGCAGGGCGGCCGGGGCGGGTCCGACGACATGCTCGGGATTGATTCCGGTCGGCAGGTGCGCCTCGACCCCCGGCGCGACACCGGCCGGTGGCACGTGCTTCTCCAGCGGGATCGGGCCGTTGCCGGGTCCGGGGGTCATCAGGGGAGCTGTGCCGTGCGCCAATCCCGCGGCCTGCTGGTCCACCGGCGCGGCGGCCGGTGCCAGGTTGGCGGCACCGCCTTGCTGCACGAATCGGGCCACCGCCTCGGCCAGCGACAGGGAGCCGCCCGGGGTGGTCGCGTTCCCGGCCAACTGGGAGGCCGCCGCCAGCAACAACTCCTGCGCTGACGCCGGATTGGCCGCCGCCTGCTGGACCACCGGGCTGAGGCTCTGTACCGCCTCCAGCCCGGGTAGCTGGACCGGATCCAGCGGGATGGTCGGGTCCGCCGCCACCATCGGGCTCAGTGCCACGGTGAGTGCGACGGCGGTCAGGCCGGTGGCCAGCTTGGCGATGGTGCGCACAGCGTGCTCCCTCGTGCTTGTGTGGGCTCGGAGATCAGGGCAAGGCGTTGAGCAGGGGGAGCGGGTTGACGGCCGCGCCGGCGGGGGCGGCCGGCAGCACCGGCGCCAAAGGTGCGGCTACCGGTGCCACCGGTGCCGTCGGGGTGGTGCCGGCGATCTGGATCGGGAAGGGCATATCGGCCGGGCCCAGGTTGACCAGGTTGGCCGGGAATCCGAGTTGGCCCAACAGTGGCGCCAGCGCCGCGGCCGGATCAGTCAGGGTGGCGGCGGGGGCGACCGGGGCTGCGGCCGGAGTCAACGGGGACAGCGGGGACAGCGGGGCGGTACCGGGGGCACCCTCGATGGGTGAGACCGGCAGGGTGGACGGGGCGGGGGCGCCGACCATCTGCGACGCGCCGTTGAGGGCGGTCGCCGCCGTCTGCAGAACCGCGCCGACGCTGGCCGGGTTGGTCGCGAACTGCTGAATCATGTTCAGTGCCGGAACGCCGGGAACGGCAGGCGTGATGGCCGGTTCGGCGACCGCGGCCGGGCTCAGCGCCAATGCGGCCGCACCCAGTCCAGCGGCCGCAATCGCGTTGGCGGCGAAGAGTTTTGCGAAACGTGACATGGTCATCCACTCCTTGTTGCAGGTCTTGACACCCGAAGGTAGACAGTTGCAGGAGTTACTCAAGTGACACGTGTGGCATTTATTCAACCGTTACCGGAGCGATGGTCATCAGTGACCCGCGCGGGTCGGCGGGC
Organism: Actinomycetota bacterium; assembly: GCA_005787665.1. The sequence goes on along the minus strand of SYAB01000119.1, from coordinate 2,237 downwards.
ACCGGATGGCGGGCTGCGCGGCGGGTCGCATGGCTAGAGTCGGACGGTGGGCACCTCTTCGGCGGGACATGCCGTCGTGGCACGTCTGAACCGGCTGGGGCCGCTGGTTCTCCTGGTCAGCGTCGCGGCCCGGCTGGCCTGGACCTACCTGGTCCCCAATGGCGCCAACTTCGTCGACCTGCACGTCTACCTGGGTGGGGCTGCGGCCCTCGATGACCCCGGGACCCTCTACTCCTACGTCTACGCCGACCAGACGCCGGACTTTCCCCTTCCCTTCACCTACCCGCCGTTTGCGGCGCTGGTGTTCTATCCGCTGACCCGGCTGCCTTTCGGCATCGTGGCGCTGGCCTGGCAGCTGCTCACCGTCGTAGCCCTCTACGGAGTGGTCCGACTCAGTCAACGGCTCATCGGTGTCGCCGCCGGTGCGGGACGACGCGCCGCGATGGTGTGGACGGCCGTCGGAATCTGGACCGAACCGTTGCGCAGCACGTTCGACTACGGGCAGGTCAACGTGATCCTGGTGCTCGCGGTGCTGGGGGCCGCCTACAGCAACCGGTGGTGGGTGTCGGGTCTGTTGGTCGGATTGGCTGCCGGGATCAAGCTCACCCCGGCCATTGCCGGGCTGTACCTGGTGGGCATGAAGCGCTGGGCGGCGGCGGTGTGGGCGGCGGTGGTGTTCGGCGGCACCGTGGCGGTGTCGGTGGCCGTCATCGGCGAGCAGGCCCGCTATTACTTCACCGACCTGCTGGGCGACGCCGGCCGGGTGGGTCCGATCGGGACGTCGTTCAACCAGTCGTGGCGTGGCGGGATCTCCCGGATCCTCGGTCACGACGCGGGCTACGGCCCGGCGGTGCTGGCCGGGATCGGGCTGACCGCAGCGCTGGCCGTGCTGGCCTGGCGCGCCCTGGGCGGTGACCGGTTGGGCTCGCTGCTGGTGGTCGAGTTGTTCGGACTGCTGATCTCACCCATCTCCTGGACCCATCACTGGATCTGGGTGGTGCCGCTGGTGATCTGGCTGCTTGCCGGCCCATGGCGGGTCCGGCCGGGAGCGCGGGTGCTGGGGTGGGGATGGCTGGCGCTGACTCTCGTCGGGGTTCCGTGGCTGCTGAGTTTCGGTCAGCCGGACATCTGGACGATCGGCCGTCCCTGGTACCTGGCCTGGGCCGGTCTGGTCTACATCGCCGCCACGCTGGCGACGCTGGCCTGGATCGCGGCTAGTGGGCGCCGAGGAGCGGCTCGATCACCTGGTTGATCTGTCCGGCCAACGCGACGTCCTTGTCGGTGATCCCACCCTCCGAGTGGGTGACCAGAGCGAAAGTCACTGTGCGCCAACGAATGTCGATGTCGGGATGGTGGTCCTCGCGTTCGGCGAGGTCGGCCACCCGGCGCACCGCGTCGATTCCGTCGAGGAAGGAGCCGAACGTCGCCGAGCGGCGCAGCGCGCCCTGGGTCCGTTCCCACCCGGGCAGCGACGCCGCGGCGGCGTCCACCTGGTCATTACTCAATACGGCCACACCCCTTGATACCGCATAGGGGGCGCGGTGCGCCGCCGATCCCCGCACCGCCGGGGGGTATAACGTCTGCGGGCGTGCAGGTCGTCGTCGCCGGGGCGCTGGTGCGCGACGCCGCATTGCTGGTTGCCCAGCGTCGGCGCCCTGCCGAACTCGCCGGACTGTGGGAACTGCCGGGTGGCAAGGTCGCCGAGGGCGAGACCGACGGCGAGGCTCTGGCCCGGGAGCTGCACGAGGAACTCGGTGTCGAGGTCAGTGTCGGCGCCAGACTCGGCGACGAGGTGGAACTGGGTGCGGGGCTGGTGTTGCGGGCCTACGAGGTGTCGCATATCGGCGGCACTCTGCATCCACACGACCACCGTGCGCTGCGCTGGGCGACCGCCGGGGAACTGGCCGATCTGGCGTGGGTGCCTGCCGACAGGGCCTGGCTGCCCGCGCTCACGGAACTGCTGACCCGCTAACCGTCCCGCAGGCGTTTTCGCAAAGCGGGGCTCACGCTGAGACAATCACCGACGTGAACAGTCCCGGACCGCGCGCCGACTTTCGAAATGTCGCCATCGTGGCGCACGTCGACCACGGAAAGACCACTCTGGTGGACGCCATGCTGCGGCAGTCCGGTGCGCTGACCCACCGCGGTGACGACACCGTCGAACGCCTGATGGACTCCGGGGATCTGGAGAAGGAAAAAGGCATCACCATCCTGGCCAAGAACCCCGCGGTGCATCG
>SYAB01000118.1 GCA_005787665.1 Actinomycetota bacterium | reverse complement strand
TATATCGGCCCGAAGGCGCTGCAGGCCAACGGGGTTCGCTACCTGGTCGACCCGAGGGTGGTCACCGGGACGTCGTGGATCACCGGAGCCGACGAACCGGGCGTCCACGTCGTCGGCCTGGTGGCCGGCCGAGACTTCACCCCCGACGGCACCATCGAGGCCGCCGAGGTGCGCGACGGCGACCCGTCGCCGGACGGGGCCGGCCGGCTGGTCAGCGCGCGGGGGATCGAGATCGGCCACATCTTCCAACTGGGCCGTAAGTACACCGACGCCTTCGGAGTCGACGTGCTCGGTGAGAACGGCAAGCCGGTCCGGCCGACCATGGGGTCCTACGGGGTCGGCGTGTCCCGACTGGTGGCCGTGATCGCCGAGCAACACCATGACGAGTCCGGGCTGCGGTGGCCGGCGGCGGTGGCGCCCTTCGACGTGCACGTCGTGATCGCCAACAAGGATCCTGACGCGCGCGCCGGGGCAGAGGTGCTCTCCGCCGAGTTGGACAGCCGGGGCTACGAGGTGCTCTTCGACGACCGGACGGCATCCCCGGGGGTGAAGTTCAAGGACGCCGAGCTGCTGGGCGTTCCGTGGATCGTCGTGGTGGGACGCGGTTTCGCTGACGGAACCGTCGAACTGCGCAACCGATTCAGCGGCCAGACCCGGGAGATCCCGGCCAATGGTGCCGCCGAGGCCATCGCCGCCGCACTCGCCGACGGGACCTGACGGCGGCTAATCGCCGGCAGGACCTGATTGGCGGCTACTCGCCGCCGCCGGGGAAGGCCTCGGTCACCGGCCAGGCCCCCAGGATCTGGCGCCATCGGGCGGCCAGCACCGCGCACTGGGTCAGTGCGGTACCGGCGAACGCCCGGTCCTGCTCGGAGTCGGTCTGCTCGAGAACGGCCCGCCACGCGACCGCGCAGTCCTGCTCGATCCGCATCGCCAGTTTGGCGGCGTTGGTCGGCGAATCCACCTCGAGCGGCAATTGGTAGCCGATGGCCGGCAACGGAACCTTCACCGACCGCTCTGTCAGCAGCGACACGGCCGCTTCGCGCCGGTCCCGATGCTCGGCGAGCGCCTCGGAGATGAGGTCGTTGCGAGTGGGCAGGCTGTGCGCCGACACCACGCCGTAACCGTAGATCGCCGCATGCTCGGCCACCACGGCGTCGTACAGCGCGGCCTGCCCGGCGTCGTCCGGACGGTCCGGGTCTGGGGTCGGCTCGGCCGACGAGGTCGGCGAGGACGGGGATGAGGGAGAGGGGGAGGTCACCGCTTTCTCCTGCCTGGCGGAGGTGGTGGCGGTGGCAGACCCACCGTGTACGAGGTCGTGCAGGCCGCGGCGATGGACCCCATCAGTCCCGCACGGTAGCCCGACAGCGTGGGAACCAGCTTGGCCGCGCTCTCCGCGGACGTGCGCAGCGCATTGGCGACGTCCTGGACCGTCGGTGGGGGTGGCGGTGGCGGCGTGGCGCCCGGCTCGGCCGAAGCCGCGGTGCTGCTCTCCGGCGTGGACGTCGGTGTCGGCTTGCCCGCGGCCCGGGCCAGTTCCTCGACCAGAGCGGCGGCGTGCCGGGCCCGTTCGGCGGCCACTTCGTTCAGGGCCGGCACGGCGGAGCGGGGGGCGGATCGGGCCGCGGCGGCGGCCAGTTCGCTGTCCTTCCGAGCGGCAACCACCTGCGCCTCGAGCGGATCGGGCGCGGGCGGCGTCCTGGGTCCGCAGGCGGTGGCGGTGGTGCCGAGGACGGCCAGCGCCAGCAGGCCACGCCCGCCGCCCGCCAGCACGCGCCGCCGGCTGAGCATCGTCGGCGGGCTCGGATCGGCACCTGAAATCGGGTCGGGCACGCCAACATCCTGCCATTGCCGCCCGTGTTGCTGGCGTATCGTTGAGCTCTGTCTGGAACAACTCAAGATGAGGAGCTCGCCGTGTCGCAGCGGTCCGCGGGGTTGCCCTCGCCGGAGCAGGTGATCGATCTGCTCGGTGACGAGTTCGCCCGCGCCGGCTACGAGATCGAGGACGTCGTGGTCGACACGCGTACCCGGCCCCCCCGGATCCGGGTCGTCGCCGACGGCGACACCCCCCCGGACCTCGACGCGGTCGCGGAGCTGTCGCGGTGCGCCTCCGAGCGCCTCGAGGCCCTCGACACCGGTGCCGCACCCTACGTTCTGGAGGTCAGTTCCCCGGGTGCCGAGCGGCCGCTGACCGCCGAGAAGCACTTCCGCCGCGCCCGTGGCCGCCGGGTGGAACTGTCGGTCGGCGACGACGAAGTCCTGGTGGGCCGGCTGGGCGCGACCGGGGACGGCGTCGTCGACGTGGTCGTCCGTGCAGGCCGCGGCTGGACCGTGCGGCAGATCCCGCTGGCCGACATCCGTCACGCCGCTGTGCAGGTTGAGTTCGCGCCGCCGAGCGCCGCTGAACTCGACCTGGCGGGCGGCCCGAGCAGATCTGAAACGGAGTCCGGGACATGAACATCGATATGGCCGCGCTGCACGCCATCGAGGTCGACCGCGGAATCGCGGTCGACGAACTGCTGGACACAATCTCCTCTGCGTTGCTGACCGCCTACCGCCACACCGAGGGCCATCAACCCGATGCGCGCATCGAGATCGACCGCAAGAGCGGATCGGTGGCGGTGATCGCCCGGGAGACCGATGAGGACGGCAACCTGATCAGCGAATGGGACGACACCCCCGAGGGGTTCGGCCGGGTCGCCGCGACCACCGCGCGCCAGGTCATGCTGCAACGCTTCCGTGACGCCGAGAACGAGCGGGTGTTCGGTGAGTTCTCCGCGCGGGAGGGCGACATCGTCGCCGGCATGGTGCAGCGGGACAACCGCGAGAATCTCCGCGGCAACGTGGTGGTGCGGTTGGGCAGCGAGACCAAGGGTTCCGACGGGACGATCCGGCCCGCCGAACAGGTGCCGGGGGAGAGTTACGAGCACGGTGAGCGGCTGCGGTGCTACGTCGTCGGCGTGACCCGGGGCACCCGGGAGCCGCGGATCGAACTCTCCCGCACCCATCCGAATCTGGTCCGCAAGCTGTTCGCCCTGGAAGTCCCGGAAATCGCCGAGGGTTCGGTGGAGATCGTCGCGGTGGCCCGCGAGGCCGGTCACCGCTCGAAGATCGCGGTGCGTTCGAAGGTCGCCGGGCTGAACGCCAAG
>SYAB01000117.1 GCA_005787665.1 Actinomycetota bacterium | reverse complement strand
CAGCTTCCAGCCCTCGCCCTCGGCGGCGAAGCCGAGGTTCTCCAGCCACATCGGCTCGAACCAGGAGAACGGAACGTAGATCTCGGCCACGTCGATCTCGTCGATCGGGCTGCTGATGCCGGCCGCCTTCCACAGTGCGGCCGCGGCGTCCCGGCCGGCCTGCGGGTTTACCTGGTCACGGCCGGAGTAGGCGATCGGCTCGGTGCGCAGCGCGGTGGCGTGGATCCAGGCCACCGGGTTCCCGGCCGCCACCCGCTCCTCGGCGACCCGTTCGTCGCCGATCACGATGGCCGCCGCGCCATCGGAGGAGGGGCAGGTCTCGTCGAAGCGGATCGGGTCCCACAGCATCTGAGAGGACATCACCTTCTCCAGGGTGATGTCGGGCTGATGCAGGTGCGCCAGGGGATTCTTGGCGCCGTTGAGGCGGTCCTTGACCGCCACCATGGCGCCGATGTGCGCCGGCGCGCCGGAGCGGCGCAGGTATGCCCGGATATGCGGGGCGAAGTAGCCGCCGGCACCGGCGCCGACCGGCTTGGTGAAGGGCACCGGAATCGACAGCGCCCACATCGCGTTCGACTCGGACTGTTTCTCCCACGCGACGGCAAGCACCCGTTGGTACTTGCCCGACTGCACCAGGCTGGCGGCCACCACGGCGGTCGAACCGCCGACCGAACCCGCGGTGTGTACCCGGATCAGCGGTTTGCCGGTCGCACCCATGGCGTCGGCCATGAACAATTCGGGCATCATGACGCCCTCGAAGAAATCTGGGGCCTTTCCGACGACGACGGCATCGATATCGTCGAAGGTGCATCCGCTGTCTGTCAGCGCCTTGTCGATGGCCTCGCGAACCAGTCCGTTCATCGACACGTCGGTGCGCTTGGCGACGTACTTCGTCTGCCCGGTGCCCAGCACCGCGGCGGGATTCTTACCGGCCACTAGGCCTTTCCTTCCAAGACGGCGACCAGATTCTGTTGCAGCACAGGACCTTGCGTTGCGTGGGCCAGCACACGCTGCGCCGAACCGTCGAAAATGTGTCGCGCTGCGAAGCCGACGCGTTCGAGTCCGGTCGAGAACATCGGGTTGGCGGCCAGTGCGCCGCCGGAGGGGTTGACCGTCGTCGACGGGCCCAACCCGATCGCCTCGGTGAGGATCAACTGCTGGTGGGTGAACGGGGCGTAAATCTCGGCGACTTCGATGGAGGCCGGATCGTCGCCGGTTGCGACGCGGGCCGAGGCCGCGGTTGACGGCGAGGACGTGAGATCCCGCGCACCGATCGCCGGCGTCTCGACCCGATGCTCGAAACCGGTTATCCAGGCTGGTCTTTCGCGAAGCTCGCGCGCCCGGTCATCGGCGGCGATCACGACCACGGAGGCCCCGTCGGTGATGGGGGCGATGTCGTGCCGACGCAGTGGGTCGGCGAAGAACGGCCGGCTGAGAAGGGCGTCGATACTCGAGGCTGGCTTCTCCGAGTCGGTGCGTCCGGCGGCGGCAAAGGAGTCCAAAGCCACCTGTGCCATCTGGGCCTGCGTCCACTTCCCGGAGTCCAGTCCCAGGCGGGCCTGCAGGCCGGCCATCGACACCGCATCCGGCATCAGCGGAGCCACCGTGTAGGGGTCGGTCTGCAGTGCCAGGACTCGGCGCAGCGTCCCGGCACTGGACTTGCCGAACCCGTAGACCAGGGCCGTCTCCACTTCCCCGGTGAGGACCTTGATGTACGCCTCGTACAACGCCCAGGCCGCGTCCATCTCCACGTGGGACTCGTTGATCGGAGGCACCGCCCCGATGGAGTCGATCGCATTGAGGAACGAAAACGCTCGGCCGGCAAGGTAATCCGAAGAACCCGAGCACCAGAACCCGATGTCACGCTGGCTGATGCCGAGCTCGGCGTACACCTGCGCGAAACATGGCATCAGCATCTCAACGCCGTTGGTGGTCCCAGCGGTCCGTCGGACGTGGGGGGAATGCGCAAAGCCGACTACGGCAACTTCTCTACTCATCGATGTTCGCCCTTAAAGGTGATGTTTGTAGGTGTCGTAGTCGGCGTCGGGTTCACCGGAGGGACGGAAGTGGTCGATGTTGTCGATACCGAAGTCCCGCTCCTCGCGGGGCTTCCAGACCGCCTCCACCCGCATGCCCATCCGGACGTCTGCGGCGTCGGCCTCGGTGACCAGATGCAGGAACGGGATGTCCGCGCCGTCGAGCAGGATGTAGGCCGCGACGTAGGGCGGCTTGATCTTCTGGCCCGCGAACGGAATGTTGATCACCGCGAACGTCGTGACCGTGCCTTTGTCGGAAAGCTGCACGAAGTGGTCGAGTTCCTTCCCGGTACCCGGGTCGGCCTCGCGCGGCGGGAAGTACACCTTGCCGTCCTCGCCGGAGCGGGCGCCCAGGATGGTTCCGTTCTGCAGGGCCCGCAGGAAGATGCTCTCCGGGCGGGAGGCGGTGTGCTGCACGGCCAGACTGCAAGGCGATACCAGCATGGTGACCGGGTCGCGCTCGTCGGCCCCGGATTCCGGGATGGGTTCCGGATCCTCGCCCGGCACGAAGTGGGCGATATCGGTGATCGCCCCGACCGGCTCGTCGACCCAGTGCGCGTGCACCCGGTCACCCGTTTGCACCGCGCCGTCGACGGCGTGCAGCAGTGCGGTGTCGGCGCCGTCGAGCGCGATCAATGCCCAGGCGAACGGTCGATCCAGCGGCTGTCCCTCCAGGGGCTGAGCCTGCCAGGTCCACGACAGCACCGTTCCGGTGCTGGAGACCGGCACGATCTCGCTCAGCGGTTCGTAGGTGACGGGGTCGTATTCGACGACCGGCACGTGTACCCGGCCGTCGGAGCCGCGGATGCCGACGATGCGTCGCTCACGCAGTGCGGTGAAGAAGGCGCCCAGCGTCGGCCCGACCGAACGGGTGTAGTCGAATGACAGTGTCAGCGGCGCGGAGAGCGGGGGATCGTGGGAATCTATCAGGGCCGTGATGGTTTGGCTGACGCTCACAGCATCGAGTAGAACAGGTTCTAAGAATCGTGGCAAGCGACTGGAAGGTGGCGGCGGATGAAGCTGGGACTGCAACTCGGATACTGGAGCGCGCAGCCGCCCACCAATCACGCTGAGCTGGTCGCGGCCGCCGAGGAGGCGGGGTTCGACACCGTCTTCACCGCCGAAGCCTGGGGTTCGGACGCATTCACCCCGCTGGCGTGGTGGGGCCGTCAGACTACCCGGATGCGGCTGGGCACCTCGGTGGTGCAACTCTCGGCCCGCACCCCGACCGCGTGCGCGATGGCATCCCTCACTCTCGATCACCTCTCCGGCGGGCGGCACCTGCTGGGTCTTGGGGTGTCGGGCCCTCAGGTGGTGGAGGGCTGGTACGGCCAGCGCTTCGGCAAACCGCTGGCCCGTACCCGCGAGTACATCGACATCGTGCGGCAGGTGTGGGCGCGCGAGGCTCCGGTGACCAGTGCCGGACCGCACTACCCGCTGCCGCTGAGCGGGGAGGGCACCACCGGACTGGGCAAGGCCCTCAAGCCGATCGTGCATCCGCTGCGCGCCGACATCCCCATCATGCTGGGCGCCGAGGGCCCCAAGAACATCGCACTGTCCGCCGAGATCTGCGACGGCTGGCTACCCATCTTCTACTCGCCGCGACTGGCCGGGATGTACAACGAATGGCTGGATGAGGGTTTCGCTCGCCCCGGCGCCCGGCGCACCCGCGAGGACTTCGAGATCTGCGCCACCGCCCAGGTCGTGGTGACCGACGACCGGGCCGCCACCATGGAGGTGATGAAGCCGTTCGTCGCGCTCTACATGGGCGGGATGGGCTCGGAGGACACCAACTTCCACGCCGACGTCTACCGGCGGATGGGGTACGCCGATGTCGTCGAGGACGTCACCAGGCTGTTCCGTTCCGGGCGCAAGGACGAAGCCGCCAAGGTCATTCCCGACGAACTGGTCGACGACGCCGCGATCGTCGGGGATATCGCGCACGTGCGGAAGCAGATCGAGGTCTGGGAGGCGGCCGGTGTGACGATGATGGTGATCGGGGCCCGGAGTCCCGAGCAGATTCGCGACGTGGCCGCGCTGCTCTGACGCTGCCTTGCGGGCACGTTAGAACACGTTCTAGATTGGCCGGGTGACGACCGGGTGTTCAGCGCAGCACGTGGGCGTCGCCGAACGTCATCTCCACATTTCCGACCGACCCCGAGAACATCGGGCGGCGGGGCAGTCCCAGCGCGGCAAGTTCCTCGGCGTAGGGATGGTCACCCAGGCGAAGCCGTGCGCCTGCCGGCCGGAACCGGACCCCGGAGTTCGTCATCTCCCACGGCACCTCGCGGGTGGTGCCGTCGGCGTAGGTGTAGGTCGTCAGGACCTGCGGGTGCGACCGCAGGGTCGGGATCGGCAGCCCGCGGCGAAACTCCATGCTCGCGATCATCGAGCCGCCCTCGGATACCTCGAAGCTGAAGGGATTCGTCTCGCGAATGGTGAAGTCTGCCATGATCTTCGGGAAACCCCAGATGGTGCGCCCGGCCTCCAGGGTGAACGACTGGTCCACCGGAAGATGATGGATGAAGGCCGCCGCCTGACCCAGCGCGCGCAGTCCGTGGGCTTCCGTCCCCGCCGGGTTGACCATCACGCAGGTGCCGAATTCGTGATACCGCCCGAGATCGCCGTCGATATAGCGGGCCAGCATCAAGGTGACCACCGCCCGGCCCGGCCGGAACTGGCAGATCTGCAGGCCGCTGTGGTCGATGAGCCGCTGGGCCGCGCCGGCGTCGACCGAAAACATCGCCGTGTGCACGTCGGCCTTGCGGACCCGTACCGGCATGGTCAGGACGGTGCCGGCAATGGTGTGCTGGACGGCGGACATGGGATCACTGTAATCCCGGTCGAGGACTCGGCGGAACAACAATGGAGGGTTAGCTGATGACCGGCAGACCGGATGTCGACCTGACCGACGGGAACTTCTTCGCCGACGGATCCGCGCGGAGCGCCTATCGGTGGATGCGGGCCAACGAACCGGTCTTCCGCGATCGCAACGGCTTGGCCGCCGCCGCCGGCTACCAGGCGGTACTCGACGCCGAACGCCAGCCGGAGGTGTTCTCCAACACCGGGGGCATCCGGCCCGATCAGCCCGCCATGCCCTACATGATCGACATGGACGACCCCGGGCACCTGCTACGTCGCAAACTCGTCAACGCCGGGTTCACCCGCAAGCAGGTGATGGACAAGACCGCCGGGATCGAGACGCTGTGCGACACGCTCGTCGACGCGGTGTGCGAGCGCGGGGAGTGCGACTTCGTCCGCGATATCGCCGCCCCGCTGCCGATGGCGGTGATCGGGGACATGCTGGGCGTGCTGCCCCAGGATCGCGCCACCTTGCTGAAGTGGTCCGACGACCTGGTGTGCGGGCTGAGTTCGGCGGCGGACCAGGCGGCCCTGCAGGCGGTGATGGAGGCATTCGCTGGTTATTCCGCGTTTGCCATGGAGACCACCGCCAAACGCCGGGCCGAACCGACCGGCGACTTGTTCTCGGTCCTGGTCAACTCCGAGGTCGACGGGCAGCGGATGTCTGATGACGAGATCCTGTTCGAGACGCTGCTGATCCTCATCGGCGGCGACGAGACCACCCGGCACACGCTCACCGGTGGCACCGAGCAGTTACTGCGCAACCGCGATCAGTGGGAGCGACTGGTCGCGGACCCCGCGCTGGTTCCCGGGGCCGTCGAGGAGATGCTTCGCTGGACGTCGCCGGTCAAGAACATGGCGCGAACGGTCATGAGCGAGACAGAATTCCACGGCACGCAGCTGCGGGAAGGCGAGAAGATGCTGCTGCTGTTCGAATCGGCCAACTTCGACGAGTCGGTCTTCGGCGACCCGGAGAACTTCCGCATCGACCGCAACCCCAACAGCCACTTGGCATTCGGATTCGGCACCCACTTCTGCTTGGGCAATCAGCTGGCCCGCCTCGAACTCAACACGATGCTGCGAAAGGTCCTTCAGCGCCTCCCCGACCTGCGACTGGCCGACGAGGACACCGCCCTGCCGCTGCGCCCGGCGAACTTCGTCAGCGGTCTGGAGGCGATGCCGGTGGTCTTCACTCCGTCGGCCCCGGTGTTGGTGTAGCCGGGCACGGCGCTGGTATAGCCGGGCATATCCTTCGCCGAGTGTGAATGCACTGCGGAATCCGGAGGTGTTTTCCGCAGTGCCTTCACGTTCGGCGCGCGAAGGCGGCGCGTGTTCGCCGCAGAATGTCGCCCTCGACATCATGGGCCGTCACCCGCAGGTGGATCCAGCCCTGCTCATTGATGTTCTCCGCTCGGCGGATGTCCTCGGTGAACCGCCGCCGGTCCATCCAGTGGTGGGCACCGTCGTAGTCGGCTCCGATCTTGACGTCGTCCCAACCCAGGTCGATGACGGCGATGAGCACCCCGTAGTCGTTGTGCACCGGTATCTGGGTGGTGGGTCGGGGGAACCCGGCGCGGATGAACAGCAGCCGAAGCCAGGTCTCGGGGGGCGATTCCGCGCCGGGGTCGACCATGTCGACGACCCGGCGGGCCTGCCGGATGCCACGCCTGCCGGGATAACGCTGAGCGAGCCTTTTGACGTCCGCCATATCCAGTCGAGTGGCCCGAGCGAGGGCGTCGAGGGCCGCGACCGCCGACCCGAACGGCTCGCGGGAGGCGATGTCGAGGGCGGTCCGCGCCGGCGTCGTCACCGCCATGCCCTCGATGCGGGTGATCTCGTCGTCGGGGATCGCATCCGACCAGGTTTCGATACCGCCGGGCCGGTGCCGGTTCTCCCAGAGAAGTTGGGCTGGCAGGCGGCCGTCCACCCACCTGGCGCCGTGCAGGGCGGCGGCGGACCGTCCGGCGAGGACACCTCGGCTGCGGGACCACAGCCACGCCGCCCGCGCCCGGGTTGTGGCGGTCACCTCGGCATCGGGCGGGAGGTACACGTCGGGGTAGAGGGCGCGGAATCTGCTGCGCAGGGAGTGGGACGTCAATACTCGGGAGCTCGTCGCCGCGCTGCCGAGGAACGGGACCGTCGTGGGCGCAGTGTGCGTGCCACCCCTGACACCTTCGCCGAGTGTGAATCCACTGCGAGAAATCAGGCTGAATTCCGCAGAGGATTCACGTTCGGCGGGGGCGGGGCGGCGACGGGGACGGGCGGGGCGGCGACGGGGACGGGCGGGACGGCGACGGCGACGAGCGGGGGTGGGGCGGCGACGAGCGGGGGCTGGGACGGGGCGGCGACGGCGCGGGCCGTCCTAGCGCATCATGAAGCGCGGGGCTCGCTTCTCCTTGAAGGCCAGCGGTCCCTCCCGCGCATCCTCGGAGAGGAACACCTCGATCCCGATCTTGGTGTCGATCTTGAACGCGTCGTTCTCGTGCAGGCCCTCGGTCTCGCGGATCGAGCGCAGGATCGCCTGCACCGCCAGGGGCCCGTTGGACGCGATCATCTCGGCGATCTCCAGTGCCTTCTCCAGCGCCTGCCCGTCGGGCACCACATGGCCGATCAGCCCGTACTCCAGCGCCTCGGCCGCGGTGATGTGCCGGCCGGTCAGCAGCAAATCGCAGGCGATTGTGTACGGAATCTGGCGGACCAGTCGCACCGCTGAACCACCCATCGGATACAGGCTCCAGCGCGCCTCGGAGATCCCGAACTTCGCACTCGCACCGGCCACCCGGATATCGGTGCCCTGCAGGATCTCGGTACCCCCGGCGATGGCCGGGCCCTCGACGGCGGCGATCAGCGGTTTGGTCAGCCGACGTCCCTTGAGCAGCCCGTCGATACGGGAGGGGTCGTAGCTGCCGTCCTTGAACGAGTCGCCCGGCGGTTTGGCGGTGGCGGCCTTGAGGTCCATGCCCGCACAGAAGTAGCCGCCGGCGCCGGTCAGGATGCAGACCCGGATGTCGGGATCGCTGTCGACGCGGTCCCAGGCCTCGACCATGATCGAGAGCATCTCGCCGGAGAGCGCGTTGCGAGTTTCCGGGCGGTTCATCGTCACGATCAGCACATGCCCGCGCTGTTCGATGAGGGCGTCGGCCATTCGGGTCCCGCCTTTCTTCACAACCTTGAGAAAAAATGTAACACGTTCTAGTTTGGGGTCGTGGCCCTCAACATCGCCGACCTCGCCGAACACACCATCGATGCGGTGCCCGACCGCGTCGCCGTCATCTGCGGCGACGAGCAGATCACCTTCGCCGATCTCGAGGAGAAGGCCAATCGGCTCGCGCACTACCTCATTGACCACGGCGTGCAGAAGGACGACAAGGTCGGCCTTTACTGCCGCAATCGCATCGAGATCGTCATCGCGATGCTGGGGATCGTCAAGGCCGGGGCGATCCTGGTCAACGTCAACTACCGCTATGTCGAAGGGGAGTTGCGCTACCTGTTCGACAACTCCGACATGGTGGCCTTGGTGCATGAGCGCCAGTACGCCGACCGGGTAGCCAACGTGCTGCCCGACACCCCCGCCGTGAAGACCATCCTGGTCGTCGAGGACGGCAGTGACGCCGACTTCCGCCGTTACGGCGGGGTCGAGTTCTACGACGCGGTAGCCCAGGGATCACCCGAGCGGGATTTCGGACCGCGGAGCGCCGACGACATCTATCTGCTGTACACCGGCGGGACCACCGGCTTTCCCAAGGGGGTGATGTGGCGGCACGAGGACATCTACCGCGTGCTGCTCGGCGGAACCGACTTCGCGACAGGCGAATTCGTCGAGGACGAGTACGAGCATGCCCGGCAAGCCGCCGCCGGTGGGCCGATGGTCCGCTTCGCGATCCCGCCGATGATCCACGGAGCCACCCAGTCGGCGACGTGGATGGCGCTGTTCGCCGGGCACACCAGCGTGCTGGCGCCGGAGTTCGACGCCGATCAGGTGTGGCGTGCCGTGGAGAAGCACAAGGTGAATCTGCTGTTCTTCACCGGCGACGCGATGGGCCGGCCGCTGCTCGACGCCCTGGAATCCGGAGACTACGACCTGTCCGCACTGTTCCTGCTGTCCAGCACGGCGGCGCTGTTCTCGCCCAGCCTCAAGGAGCGCTTCGTCGAATTGCTGCCCAACCGCGTGATCACCGACTCGATCGGCTCCTCGGAGACCGGGTTCGGCGGCACCAGCATCGTCGCCAAGGGCGCGCCGCAGGCCGGTGGACCGCGGGTCACGATCGACAAGAGAACCGTGGTCCTCGACGACGACGGCAACGAGGTCGCCCCCGGTTCGGGGGTCCGGGGCATCCTGGCGAAGCGCGGCAACATCCCGGTCGGGTACTACAAGGACGAGAAGAAGACGGCCGAGACCTTCCGCACCATCAACGGAGTGCGCTACTCCATTCCCGGGGACTACGCGACGGTCGAGGCGGACGGCACCGTGACCATGCTGGGTCGCGGATCGGTGTCGATCAACACCGGCGGGGAGAAGGTCTACCCCGAGGAGGTCGAGGCGGCCCTCAAAGGTCACCCCGACGTGTTCGACGCGTTGGTCGTCGGTGTCCCCGACGAACGCTTCGGCCAGCACGTCGCTGCCGTGGTGGCGCCGCGCAAGGGCGCCGAACCCACGCTTGCCGCGCTGGATGCGTTCGTGCGCAACCACATAGCCGGTTACAAGGTGCCGCGCAGCCTGTGGCTGGTCGAAGAGATCAGGCGGTCCCCGGCCGGCAAGCCGGACTACAAGTGGGCCAAAGAGCAGACCGAACAGCGGCCGGCGGACGAGAAGAGGGCCACCTCCTGATGCGTACCGAACTCTGCGACCGGTTCGACATCGCCTATCCGATTTTCGTATTCACCCCGTCGGAGAAGGTGGCCGCGGCGGTTACCCGCGCCGGCGGGATGGGCGTGCTGGGCTGCGTCCGCTTCAACCACGCCGAGGAACTCGAATCGGTCCTGGACTGGATGGATTCCCACACCGACGGTAAGCCGTACGGTGTGGACATCGTGATGCCGGCGACGGTGCCCACCGAGGGCACCAGCGTGGATATCGAGAAGCTGATCCCGCAGGGGCACCGCGACTTCGTCGCCAAGACTCTCGCCGATCTCGGTGTGCCGCCCCTGGCGGAGGCCGACGGCAACGAGGGCGTGCTCGGCTGGTTGCATTCGGTGGCACGTTCGCATGTCGAGGTCGCACTCGGTCACCGGATCAGCCTGATCGCGAACGCGCTGGGCTCGCCGCCGGCGGACGTCCTCGCCCAGGCGCATGCGGCGGGCGTGCCGGTGGCGGCCCTCGCGGGATCTGCCAAGCACGCCGCGCGGCACGCCGACAACGGCGTGGACATCGTCGTCGCCCAAGGCTACGAAGCCGGTGGACACACCGGCGAGATCGCCTCCATGGTGCTGGTCCCCGAGGTCGTCGACGCGGTGGGGAATACCCCGGTACTTGCGGCGGGCGGCATCGGCAGCGGGCGGCAGGTGGCCGCCGCGTTGGCGCTCGGGGCAACCGGGGTGTGGATGGGATCGGCGTTTCTCACTGCCGCCGAATACGACCTCGGGGCTCGGGAGTCCCACGGGCCCTCGGTGATTCAGCAGGCGCTGCTGGCCGCGACCTCGAGCGACACGGTGCGCCGGCGCATCTACTCCGGCAAGCCGGCCCGCCTCCTGAAAAGCCGGTGGACGGATGCCTGGGACGCCGCCGACGCCCCCGAGCCGCTTCCCATGCCGCTGCAGAACGTGCTCGTCGCGCAGGCACACCGGCGGATGAGTCAGTCGCAGGACCCGGCTGCCGTCGCGATGCCGGTCGGGCAGATCGTCGGACGGATGAACGCGATCCGGCCGGTGGCCGAGATCATCGCCGAACTGGTCTCAGGGTTCGACGCCGCGACCCGGCGACTGGACGATATCCGCGGCTGAGCAGGGGTCTACAGTCGAGGCCCGGGTGCAAAAGCCGGCCGGGTACTCACCGCACCGAGGAGGAGTAACTGATGAACGGCGCGCAGGGACTCATCACCACCCTGGTCGAACGTGGCGTGCGGGTGTGCTTCGCCAACCCGGGCACCTCGGAGATGCATTT
>SYAB01000116.1 GCA_005787665.1 Actinomycetota bacterium | reverse complement strand
TGGCGGTCATGGATCAGCTGAGGTTCGGTGCGGCCGACGCCCCGGACACCCGCCGGGTGCTCGACGGGGTGGTGCGCGGGATCGGTGGCTACGGCAACTCTCTCGGGCTGCCCAATATCGGCGGCGAGACGGTGTTCGACGCCTCCTACGCCGGCAACCCACTGGTCAATGCGATGTGCGTCGGGGTGCTTCGCAAGGAGGACCTGCACCTGGCGTTCGCCTCCGGCGCGGGGAACAAGATCGTCCTCTTCGGCGCCCGGACCGGGCTGGACGGTATCGGTGGGGTGTCGGTGCTGGCCAGTGACACCTTCGCCGGCGACGAATCCGGGGCGGGCCGCAAGAAACTGCCCAGCGTGCAGGTGGGTGACCCGTTCACCGAGAAGGTGCTCATCGAGTGCTGCCTGGAGCTCTACGCCGCGGGGCTGGTGATCGGCATACAGGATCTCGGCGGGGCCGGATTATCCTGCGCCACCTCGGAGTTGGCCTCAGCCGGTGATGGCGGGATGACGATCGAACTGGACCGGGTGCCGCTTCGTGCGGCGAATATGACCCCCGCCGAAGTGCTCTCCAGTGAGTCCCAGGAGCGCATGTGCGCGGTGGTCTCCCCGGAGAACGTCGATGCCTTCATGGCGGTCTGCCGCAAATGGGACGTGCTGGCCACCGTCATCGGCGAGGTCGCCGACGGCGATCGGCTGAGGATCACCTGGCACGGCGAGACCGTCGTCGACGTCCCGCCGCGTACCGTCGCGCACGAGGGCCCGGTCTATCAGCGACCGCTGGCCCGTCCCGACTTTCAGGATGCGCTCAACGACGACACCACCGCGGCCCTGCCCCGGCCGGCTACCGGCGAGGAGTTACGCGCGACGCTGCTCGCCATGCTCGGCAGTCCACATCTGTGCAGCCGGGCTTTCATCACCGAGCAGTACGACCGCTATGTGCGCGGCAACACCGTGCTCGCCGAACACGCCGACGGCGGCGTGCTGCGTATCGACGAGCAGACCCAGCGTGGGATCGCGGTGTCGACCGACGCCTCGGGCCGCTATACCCAGCTCGACCCGTACGCCGGCGCCCAGTTGGCGCTGGCGGAGGCCTATCGCAATGTCGCGGTCACCGGCGCGATCCCGATCGCGGTGACCAACTGTCTGAACTTCGGTTCGCCCGAGGACCCCGGCGTGATGTGGCAGTTCGCGCAGGCGGTCCGGGGGTTGGCCGACGGCTGTGCGGCCCTGGGGATCCCGGTGACCGGCGGTAACGTGAGCTTCTACAACCAGACTGGGTCCACCCCGATCCTGCCGACCCCGGTGGTCGGTGTGCTCGGTGTGCTCGACGATGAGCGTCGACGTTTGCACACCGGCCTGGGCAACGAACCGGGGGAGACGCTCTACCTGCTGGGTGACACCGCCGATGAGTTCGACGGTTCGATCTGGGCCCAGGTGACCGCCGACCATCTCGGCGGAATCCCGCCGCGGGTCGATCTGGCTCGAGAGAGGCTGCTCGCCGAGGTGCTGGTCGCCGCGAGTCGCGACGGGCTGGCCTCAGCGGCCCATGACCTGAGCGAGGGTGGTCTCATGCAGGCCGTCGTCGAAGCCGCGCTGGCCGGTGAGACCGGTTGTCGCCTGGTGCTTCCCGAAGGCGCCGATCCGTTCGTGCTGCTGTTCTCCGAGTCCGCTGGGCGCGCCCTGGTCGCCGTGCCGCGAACCGAGGAGAGCCGGTTCGTGGCGATGTGCGAGGCGCGCGGACTGCCCGCAACCCGGATCGGCGTCTCCGATGACGGATCGGACGCGATTGAGGTGCAGGGGCTTTTCACCGTCTCGCTGGCGGAACTGCGCAGCATCTCAGAAGGGGTGCTGCCCAGGCTTTTCGGATGACACGCTCCTCGGTGATCGGCTGGGCGTGGAGTCTGGTGCGCCTGGACGTCACCGGTGTCGTCGTCGCCGCGGTGTTCTTCTGCCTGTCGCTCACTCCCTCGCTGCTCCCGCGAGACTGGCTGACCGGAGGCATCATCGGCGGGATCAACGCCGCCATCGGTTACGGCATCGGGGTGCTGCTCGGTGCGCTGGCGCGAGCGGTGGTGCTCCGCGGCCGCCCGTGGTGGCCGCTGCCTGCCGGGGTGCGGCGGTGGCTCGTCGTGTTCTCGGTCGCGGTGTCGGTCGGAGCCAGCGTGCTGATGGTCGTCCCCGCGGCGTCCTGGCAACGGGAGGTTGCCGAGCTGATGGGGATCCAGGGTCCGGAGACGCCCGGCTACCTGCGGACGTTGGCGGTCGCCCTGATGACGGGTGCCGCCCTGGTCGCCACCGCGAGGGTGGTCAAGGACGCGATCAGATTCCTGGCCCGGGTGATGATCCGGCGCTGGAACATCAACGACGAGGTCGCCGTGTTCATCGGCACCGCGCTGACCGTCATCCTGATCGTGACCCTCGTGAACGGGGTGCTGGTCCGCGGCTTCCTGGCCGGTGCCAGCGCGGTGTTCCAACCCCAGAACGCGACTACCCGCGCCGGGGTCGAACAACCGACCCGCCCCGAGCGGTCCGGCAGTCCGGACTCCTTCGTCGCGTGGGACAGCCTCGGTTTCCAGGGCCGCAATTTCACCGGCACCGGCCCGACGGCCGCCGAGTTGACCGAACTCAACGGCCGCCCGGCACGCGAGCCGATCAGGATCTACGCGGGACTGCAGTCCGCCGAGACCACGGCGGGCCGGGTCGCGTTGCTGCTCTCGGAGTTGGCGCGCACCCGCGCCTTCGAACGCAAGTTGCTGGTGATCGTCCCGACCACCGGGACAGGATGGGTGGACCCGGTAGCGGCGCGGGCGATCGAGGC
This sequence comes from Actinomycetota bacterium, assembly GCA_005787665.1. The sequence continues at coordinate 3,061 of SYAB01000116.1, read as the reverse complement.
GATGTACAACGGGGACACTGCGCTGGTGGGGATGCAGTACTCGTATCTGCCGAGTTGGATCTCGTTCCTCGCCGACCAGGAGAAGTCCGTCGAGTCTGGGCGGGCGATGGTGGACGCCATTCACCAGCGGTGGCTGGGCTGGCCGGCAGAGGGGCGCCCGCGACTGGCCCTCTACGGCGAAAGCCTCGGGTCGATGGCCGGCCAAGGAGCGTTCGGATACCTGCCCGACATCGTCGAGATGGACTTCGCGTCGGTGTTGTGGGTCGGGCCGCCCAACGCCAGCCGATTGTGGAAGGCGGTGACCGCCCGGCGTGATCCCGGGACGCCCGAAGTGCAGCCACGCTATGACGACGGCCGTATCGTGCGCTTCGCCCAGGCGGCCGGTTCCGGCGAGATCGCGGCGGTGGCCGGCGATCCGCCGTGGGGTCCGACCCGGGTGCTGTTCCTGCAGCATGCCTCCGATCCGGTGGTGTGGTGGTCGCCGGACCTGTTGTTCCGGAAGCCGGACTGGTTGCGCGAGCCCCCCGGTATCGATCGCAGCCCGTCGATGCGCTGGTACCCGATCGTGACCTTCTGGCAGGTGAGTGCCGATATGGCGGGCAATGTCACCGACTCCGTCGGGACACCGACCGGCCACGGGCACAACTACGGGGCGGGCCAGCTCGACGGCTGGGTGGCGGTGGCTGCGCCGGACGGGTGGACGACGTTCGACACCGACCGGATTCGGCGGTGGCTGGAGAAGCTGATCGCCGCCGGCGGCCCGGAGTTCGCGTGAGCGCGGCGCGCCGCGCCGTCGCGCTGTCCGCGGCGCTGGTGGGGTGGAGTTTCACCGCCGGGCTGGCGCATCCGTGGCGCCGGCACCCGGTGGTGCAGGCAACGCTCGGCACCGCCCTGGCCCTTGCCGTGAGGGCGCCGCTGGGACTGCGTCCCCCGCAGGTGCACACGGGGCTGCGATACGGGGCGGCGGCGGCGGCCGCCGTCGCGGCCGGGGTGGCTGCCGCCAGTGCGCTGCCCCGGGTCCGTGCCGCGATGGATCAGCGCGACCTGCCGCCGCGGGCGGGGCACTGGCTGGCGGTGGAGATTCCGCTGGGCACCGTGTGGAGTGAGGAGACCGCCTTCCGCGGTGCGCTGGCCAGGGTGGCGGGCGACGGCTTCGGGCCGACCGGCGGGCGGCTGCTGCAAGCGGCCACCTTCGGACTCAGCCACCTTCCCGACGCCCTCGACACCGGAGAGCCGTTACTGGGCACAGTCGTGGTCACCGGGTTGGCCGGCTGGGCGTTCGCCCTGCTCGCCGAACGCTCCGGCAGCGTCCTTGCGCCGATGCTGGCCCACCTCGCCATCAACGAGGCCGGGGCGATCGCCGCCCTCGGGGTGCAGCGCTTCACCGGAGCCCTGCGGTGAGCCGCCGCATCGACCCCGAGGAAGCCCGCGAGGCCGTCCAGGCGGTCGGGCCCTGGTTGTTCGACGCTGACGCGCCGCATCCCGACCGGGCCGCCCTCGCCTCCGCCGTCCGGCTGACCGCGCGGACCCTGACCGTCTCGGCCCCCGGCGCCAGTGTCGAGGTGAGGGTGCCTCCTTTCGTTGCGGTGCAATGCATTTCCGGCCCGCGCCACACCCGCGGCACACCGCCCAACGTGGTCGAGACCGACCCCCGCACCTGGCTCCTCCTGGCCGCCGGGCTGATGTCCTTCGAGCAGGCCCTCGGCAAGGGCCTGCTGATGGTCTCCGGGGCTCGGGCCGCTGAGATATCCCCATGGTTTCCGCTGGTCAGCCTGTCGGAGGGTGGGGCGGGCTGACATAGCCGGATTCATCACCGGTTTCGATTGCCGATTTGGCCACTCGGGGCCGTAGACTGACCACGCCACCGACCCGCCAGGGAGTAGCCCACATCGTGACCGGTCAACTGGAAAACCCCCCTCGTGAAGAATGCGGCGTCTTCGGCGTCTGGGCGCCGGGCGAGGAGGTCGCCAAGCTCACCTACTACGGTCTGTACGCGTTGCAGCACCGGGGTCAGGAGGCGGCCGGCATCGCCGTGGCCGACGGTTCACAGGTGCTGGTGTTCAAGGATCTCGGCCTGGTCAGTCAGGTTTTCGATGAGCAGACCCTCGGTGCGATGCCCGGACATGTCGCGATCGGGCACTGCCGCTACTCGACCACCGGATCGACAACCTGGGAGAACGCCCAGCCGGTGTTCCGCAACACCGCGGCTGGAACCGGAGTTGCGTTGGGGCACAACGGAAATCTCGTCAACACCACCGAACTTGCCAGCCGTGCCCGGGCCGCCGGCCTGATCAACCACAACATGCCGGGCGCCGCCACCACCGATTCAGACATCCTCGGCGCCCTACTCGCCGGAGGCGCGGCGGACTCGAGCATCGAGCAGGCCGCACTGGAATTGCTGCCGGGTGTGCGGGGCGCCTTCTGTCTGGTCTTCATGGACGAGACGACGCTCTACGCGGCCCGAGACCCGCACGGTGTGCGGCCTTTGTCTCTGGGTCGACTGGACCGCGGATGGGTGGTCGCCTCGGAGACCGCGGCGTTGGACATCGTCGGAGCGTCCTTCGTCCGGGACATCGAACCCGGAGAATTACTGGCCATCGACGCCGACGGTGTCCGCTCGAGCAGAGTCGCCCCGCCGACGCCCAAGGGGTGCGTGTTCGAGTACGTCTATCTGGCCCGGCCGGACAGTGTTCTGGCCGGCCGGTCGGTGCACGGCGCGCGGGTGGACATCGGCCGCCGGCTGGCCCGGGAGAAGCCGGTCGATGCCGACCTGGTCATCGGGGTGCCCGAGTCCGGGACCCCCGCGGCAGTGGGTTACGCCCAGGAGTCCGGTATCCCCTTCGGGCAGGGCCTGATGAAGAACGCCTATGTAGGACGGACGTTCATCCAGCCTTCGCAGACCATCCGGCAGCTCGGCATCCGGCTCAAGCTCAACCCGCTCAAAGAGGTCATCCGCGGCAAGCGCCTCATCGTCGTCGACGATTCGATCGTCCGCGGAAACACCCAGCGTGCCCTGATCCGCATGCTGCGCGAGGCGGGTGCGGTGGAGGTGCATGTCCGG
>SYAB01000115.1 GCA_005787665.1 Actinomycetota bacterium | reverse complement strand
GGCGATCACCGCGATGGCGTTCTCGCCGGCGCAGCGCCCCCGGGCGATGGCCGCGTGGGCGTCCGCCGGTGCGCTCGGCCTGGCCCTCGGTCCGGTCCTCGGCGGACTGGTGGTGGGAACGCTGGGATGGCGATGGGCGTTACTGCTGCCGGTGCCGATCCTGATGGCCGGGTTGGCGGCCGGGATCGCCGTCCTCCCCCGCGGCCGCGGCCCCGAGGGTGTGCCACTCGACGTCTGGGGCGCTCTGCTCGCCTTGGTCGCCCTCGCGCCACTGGTGGCCGGCCTCATCGAGGCGCCCGGGCTGGGCTGGTCGAGCCCGTGGACGATCGGGTTGATCGCCCTCGGCTCGGGGCTGATGACGGTATTCGTCATTCGCGAATTACGCTTGGCCGCACCGGCATTCGACGTCCGCGTCCTAGGCCGTCTCGTCGTGGCCGGGGCGTCGCTGGTGTTGTTCGCCGCCTATATCGCCTTCATGGGCGTGTTGTTCCTGGTCACCATCGAACTGCAACAGGTGGCGGGTCTGGGGCCGGTCGCGTACGGCATGGTGCTGGCGCCGATGTCGGTGTCCTATTGGCTGATGTCCCGGCTGGGTGCCCGGATCGCGGGTGCCGGGCGCACGTCTGTGGCCCTCGGTTGGGGGCTCACCGCGACCGTCGCCGCGTTCGCGATCCCGGCGCTCGCACCGAACTCGGTCGCGTAGACGCTGCCGGCCCTGATCCTGATGGGCGTCGGCAACGGCCTGCTGGTACCGGTGGCCGCGGCCATGGTGCTCAATGCCCTGCCGGATCGGGCGCTGGGCACCTCCAGCGCACTGTCGGTGGTGGCCCGGTTCGCCGGCGGTGCGGTGGGTCTGGCCGTGATCGCTTCGGCGGTGGCGTCGGCGCCCACCCTGGATGCAGGTCTGACCTGGGGCTATCGCGCCGGGGCCGGAGCGGTGCTAGCCCTCGCGGCGGCGGCCGGGCTACTGCTGTCCCGCAGCGGTGCCATGGGCGAAGGCCGGGCCCTGCGCGGGGACGACACCGGCGTCCAGGCGGGCCGAGTCTGAGGCGCGCAGCACCATCGACGGGAGCCGGGTGAGCGCGTCGCCGCCGATGATCTCGGTGCGCACCTCGCCCAGAGGTTCCAGCAGGACGTGCAACAGCAGGCCGCGCTCGGCCGGGGAACACGAACCGCGCCCCAACACCTCGTCGGGCAGCGCCAGCCGCAACGGGTCGCCGAGTGCAGGCCCGTCCGCGGGCTCGTTCGCGACCGCCAGGGCGTCGTCCACCGATCGGATGGCGGAGGCCCGCGCGCCCACCAGCGGACCGCGCCGGGCCGCCTCCAGATAGGGCGTGAGGTCCTCGACCTCCAGCGAGCGGAAGGCCAGCAAGGCCTCGGTGGCCGCAGCGGCGGTGGACCCGGCTGCGGCGCGGTGACGGCGCACCACCCGCTGGACCTCCTGCGCCGACCCGCACTGCACCGCCTCGTCGAAGAGGATGTCGTGTGGTGACGGGGCGACGAACTGTAGTCCGTCCAGCGGCCCGTCGAAACCGTGCGGGACGTGGCCGAAGAACTCGTCGATCGCCGCGAGCGTGCGCTGCACCTCGTCGGCGGGCAGGGAGCTCACCCCGGTGACGAAGTCGACGTGCCCGCGCCGGCTGATCAAGCGCCGGAACGGCGTCGACATCACCGCCGTGACGGCATCGACGGGGTCACCGCCGGGATGCGTGATCACCTTGTCCTGGAACGACTTCCGGGTGTAGAGATCCCGCTTGGTCCAGAACCACCAGGCGTTCGCGTCGGTCCACCCGAAGACGGTGTAATGCACGCTGGATGCCAGGAGGGTGATTCCGTCGAGATGGGCGGTCACACTGGGAGCCGTCATCACCAGGGCGGCAAACAGCGCCGCCTCATCCATGCAGGAGGTGAGCCCCCGGGGGCGCTGCGCCGGGCCGCCGGCCGCCCGCCGGGCCGCATTGATCACGTCGATATTGGCGTAGGTGTAGGCGGGGAAGCGCCCGGCGGCCATCTGCTCCTGAAGGTCGTCCTCAGGTGAGAGCAGGCCGCGCTCCCGTCGGATGTCCCAGCCGCGGTCGATCTCGGCGATGACGCGATCCACCACCTCCGCACCGAGGCGGTGACGCTCGGCATCGAGGTCGATCACTCCGCTCAGCCGGGCGACATGCTCGGGGGCCGCGTGGGTGAACGACGTGTCGACCACCCTGCGTGCGGCCTCCAGGGCATCGGGTGCGCCGGCGACCTTGCGGCCCAGCCGCCATAGCCGCGGAGACATCGCGTTGGCCATCACCAACGGCAGCAGCACATCCGGTTCGGCGATGGCGTCGAAGAGATCCGGAGCCACCACTTGCGAGGGGTCCATGGGCCCTTTCTCGTCGCCGGGCGAAACCTACCTGGGGGCGTCGGCGGCAAACAGATCCACCAACTGCGACAGCAGCGCGTATCCGATCCGGTGGGCGGCGTCGGCGTCACGGGCGGTGATCGCCGCGGCCAACTCCAGATGAGTACTGCGGTCGATGAACATCTCGGCATTGAGGTCGATGAACAACGCCCGGCCGACATCGTCGGTGGAGCGCACCAGGGTGTTCAGTGCGAGTCGGTAGGCGATGTTGCCCGATCCGGCAACGATGGCGGTCCACAACACCAGGTCCGCGTCGCGGAAGACGGTGAGATCGCCGGTCTCCGGATACGCCGCGGCGGCGGCCGCCACCGCCGCCAGTTGCTCCTCGTCGGCGCGCAGGGCGCACAGCCGGGCCGCATCGGCGCCGACGGTGCGGCGCATCACCGCCACATCGGCGAACGCCGTGTTCAGCGGCACCACGCCGGCGGAGGCCAACGCGGCGAGCATGTCCAGACCGGCGTGCGTGCGCCAGTCGAGCACCAGCGTCTTGCCGCCCTGGCCGATCTGCACCAGCCCGGCCTGCTGGAGCCGTTTGAGCGCCTCGCGCACCGAATGGCGGTTGACCTGCAACGCCAGCGCGAGTTCGCGTTCGGACGGCGCCGAGCGCTCGGCAGGCCAGCGTCCGCTGAGAATTTCGTCGACCAACCGCGCGAACACGGTGTCCGAGACGGTCGCGGCGCGCGGTATCGGGCTCAACTCCACCTTCCCATCATGGCACTGGCCGTATCGCGGCAGCACCGAACACACCGGCACATGAACGGATGGGTAACTGGTTGAACCAGACGGTCGATCTTTCGCGTCTCATCCCCACGCCTGTTTCGCCTCACACGTTGGCTGCCGGTTCCGTCCACGGGAGAGCGTGGGATGAAGAACGGCGTGCGGATCGGTACGGCCGCCTTGGTGATGGGGCTGTCACTGGCCGGACCGCACGGGTTGGGCCTGGCCGTCGCCGAGCCCCAGCCTGGTCTAGGTCGCCGACCGCCCCGACCCCGCCCGCCGGAACAGCACCGCGACGGCGACGGCCGCGGCGACCGGCACGGTCGCCATCACCACGTTCAGCGTGTCGGCCGCCCCGAGCAGGCTTCCGGTGGCGCGATCGACCAGCCAGTCGACTTGGGCCGGATCGGCGCCGACCTCCCGGACGTCGATACCGCTGCCGGCCAGTGCGTCGTCGGCGTCACGGAGGAACAGCAGGATCCCGAACATGGCGAACAGCGCCGTGCCCAGGCCGTGGAAGGTCGCGCCCACCGTCGCCTTCACCGCCGAGACCACCCCTCCCAAACTCGTTGGCGCACTGGCCATCATGACCGTCGCCTGCGGGGTCTGGATGATCGCCCCGCCGATGACCGTCAGACCGATCACCACCGCGACCACGGCGATCGGTGTGCTCGTGGAGAACGCCAGCCGTACCAGCAGGCTCACGGCCAGCAGCACCAGTCCGGCGATCACGACGGCGCCCTCACCGACCCTGGCGGCGGCCCGGCCGGCGGCGACCGCGACCGGCGCGCACAGCAGTGTGGCCGGGATGAGCAGCAGCGCCACCATCCAGGTGGACTGGTCGCGGATGACGACCAGGTAGAAGGTCACCATGACCATCGACCCGCCCTGCACCACGTTGCTGGCAGCGCCGGCGATCACCACGGCCTTGAACCGGCCGGAGCCGAAGATCCGAAGATCCAGCGCCGGATCGTCGCACCGTCGCTCCCACCACACGAATGCCGCAGCGGCAAGCCCGCCGGCCAGGATCGGCGCCAGTGCGGCGAAGTCGGCCCCACTCTGCAACTCGGAGATGCCGTAGGTGATGCCCAGCAGCGCCACCGCGACCAGCAGTAGACCCGGGATATCGGTCCGACGATGTGTAGCCAGCGTCTCGGGGACGTAGCGGAGGGTGATCGCAGCGACCAGGACCGCGAGGACGGGGGTGACGAGAAGTCCTGCACGCCAACCGATCTGCTCGGCCAGTAGACCACCCACCGTGGCCGGCAGCACCCCGAAGGCGTAGACGGCGGCCAGGTACCGGGCGATGGCCCCGGCCCGGCGCTCGGGCGGGAAGACGGCGTTCATCACGGCCAGCGACAAACCGGTCAGGAACGCGAACGCCACCCCGATCCCGGCCCGGGCGATCATCAGCACGCCGACATTGGGGGCGGCCGCGCCGAACAGGCCGAAGACGACGGTGGCCCAGGCCCCGGCCAGGAACATCCGCCTCATGCCGTACCGGTCGCCGAGCACCCCCGCCCCGAGCACCGACGCGGCCAGGGTCAGCGTCGCCAGCGAGGACACGAAGATGGTGGTGCCGGGTGAGAATCCCAGTCCTTCCCGGACCAGGGAGATGTTGGCCGACAGGATCCGCAGATCGCCGACGGCGACGGCGCTGCCCAGTCCCATGGCCACCGTCGTCATCGCGGCGGCGACGCCGGTGACCTGCTCCTGCCGCTGCACCAGGCGATGTTAGTCCCGGCACCGCG
>SYAB01000114.1 GCA_005787665.1 Actinomycetota bacterium | reverse complement strand
CCGCGGCGCACGACTTGTGTTTGACGTCCACGCACGCGCTGGTGATCACATAAGCCATGATCGGCATTCTATCTGTGACTTGCCGTAGCAGACACGGAGGAAAGGCCCGCCGCGCCGGGGACTAAAGTCCTCGATGTTCATCGCCGCCTCAGCGTCGAAGCTGACCGGTGATGTCGATGAAACCGCTGTCGTCGAGGCTGTGGTCGGTCGTGGCCCGGCATTCCCCGGAGACCTCCAGGACACCGCGGCCCGGAACGTCGGGGTTGCGGTAGTAGATGGCGGTGACTCCGTCCTTGGCCAGCGTCCGACCGCCCGGATGACGGTTGGGTGGCAGGCCCTCGTGCCAGCCCCGGGCCGTCATGGCGGCGGCGATACCGCGGAAGTACGCGGGTGTCTCGGTGATGCTGGGGATGTCGAAGTTGAGGTACACCCTGCCCTGGTACGGCGGCTTCTCCTCGCTGGCGCACGACGACAGGACGTAACTCGCCGTCGGCGCCCGGAATCGGCCCGCAGCCACGAAATGCCGCGCGGGTTCGAGCACCTGCAGTTTGGCCTGCTCGTCGGTCAGCGGCTCGGCCCGCCGCACGGAATCGCCGGCCCGGTCCTCATGCCGTTGGACGACGACGAATCCGATCCCGAGAGCCAGTGAGGTGAGCAACGTCGCAGCGATCAGCAGAACGACGGGCCGGGACCGCAGCGGGGTGAAATCCATCGCCTCGGAGTTTACCGGCGCGCCCGATTGTGGCGAAGGTCTCCCACTCTCGAAGCCGTCGGCCGCGCAGCCTGGCTGTCCCGGTCCGCGGCAGACCGGGAATCCGCGACTCCCCGACCCGGCCCGGCGGTTACAGAGTGCCTTTTTTCCGGTTTATCAGGCAGAGTTGACGGTATGGATTCCACACATCCAGGCCGCAAAGGCCGTCGGGCACTCCGCGTGCCCGGGATGCTGGCGGCGCTGATGCTGCTCGCCGGCCTCGTCGCTGCACCCGTCACAGCAACTCCCGCGGTCCCGGCGCCGCGCGCGCCGCTGGATCAGACGGCCCTGTTGAGCCAGGTGGTGCCCGGCCTGGTCGACATCAACACCTCGCTGAGCTATCAAGGCGCCACCGGCACCGGTACCGGGATCATCATCGATCCCAGCGGTGAGGTACTGACCAACAACCATGTGATCGAGGGCGCCACCGAGATCACGGCGATCAGTTTGGCCAACAGCGTCACCTACCAGGTGGACGTGATCGGTTTCGACCGTGCCAACGACATCGCACTGGTCCGGTTGCGCGGTGCCGGGGGTCTGCCGATCGCCAACCTCGGAACGTCCTCGTCGGTGGCGGTCGGGGACCCGATCGCGGCCATCGGCAACTCGAACGGGCCGGGCGCCCCGCCGTCGTATGCGCCGGGCGCGGTGACCCAACTCGGCGCCTCGGTACGGGCTTCCGACGAGAGCGGGGGCGGCTCGCGGGAGTTGTTCGACCTCATCCGGGTGGCCGCCGACATTCGCCCCGGTGACTCCGGGGGGCCGTTGGTCAACAGCGCCGGACAGGTGGTCGGGGTCACGGTGGCCGCCACCCTGACCTATCGGATGGGCGGGGTCACCGGCGGAGAAGGCTTCGCGATTCCGATCGACCGGGCGATGGCGATCGCCAACCAGATCAGATCGGGAACCCCATCGCCGTCGATCCATCTGGGCGACACGGCCTTCATCGGGGTCGGGATCGCCGACGCCGGGCCGTTGGGAGGCCCGCCCGGAGCGGTGGTGCGGCAGGTGCTGCCGGACACTCCGGCGAGCCTGGCCGGTCTGATGGGAGGCGATTTGATCACCGCCGTCGACGGCAGCCCGGTCAACTCCGCGGCCGATCTGTCGAATCTGATGGACCAGCGCAGGCCCGGCGACACGATCGTGCTCACCTGGATCGACCGGGCCGGCAATCCGCGTAACGCTCCCCTGGTCCTGGCGAAGGGACCGGTGGGCTGAGCGCGACACGGGTGTTCGGGACCGCACTGGGTCTGGCCGTGCTGGCCGCGGCCGCAACGACCGGCCCGGCCCGGGCCGACGATTCCGACGGGGGCGGGGGTGAGCTCTATCAGCTCGTCGATGCCGCGGCCCAACGGCTTCAGACCGCCGATCCCGTCGCGGCAGCCAAGTGGCTCAACGGCGGTCCCATCACCGATCCCGCCCGGGTGCAGCAGGTGTTGGCCGCGGTTTCGGCCGAGGCCGACTCCTCGGGGTTGCCCGGCGATTACGTGACCACGCTGTTCACCGACCAGATCAACGCCACCGAAGCCATCCAATACAGCAGGTTCGCCGGGTGGAAGCTGAACCCGGCGACCGCTCCCGTCGCCGCCCCGGACCTCTCCGCCTCGCGGGCGCAGATCGACGGGCTCAACCAGCGGATGCTGGAGGAGATCGCCGAGGAGTTGACCGTGTTGCGGTCACCGGACTGCCCGAGTCGACTCGACGCCGCCAAGTCCACGGTGGCCGCCCAGCGCGGGCTCGATCCGCTCTACCAGCAGGCGTTGGACGCCGCCACCCGGTCGTACTGCCCGCGCTGATCGGCGCGGCTACCGCGATGCGGCCAACTTCTCGATCCTGACCAGGGCGGCGGCGCATACCGGCAGGTAGGCCGTCGCCCACCAGGGCACCTCGAAGGCCACCCGGCACCCGCCGTCCTCGGCCCGGACCGAGTGCCCGGTGGCCGTCACCCCGGCCACCGCCCACGTCCACCGGTGGTCCGGGTCGAACTCGGTGACGGTGAACGGCAGCCGGACGCCCAGCGACGTCCGCACCGTGCCCCGGGTGCCGGGACCCAGTTCCGAGCCGCCGCCCTCGAGCACCGCGTCACGCACCGAAGGTCCCCACCGCGGCCATTCCCGGACGTCGACCAGCAGCCGCCACACCGCCGCCGGGGGTGCGGTGACGTGACGGTCGACGCTCGCGATCGGCGGGCGCAGTGTGAAACCCATGCGCGGTCTGCCACCCATCGTCGACACGCTACAGACACCGGTTGGGCATGGCCCGGTCCGCGCAGCGAGCGCGCCGATGCCCACTCCCACCGCGCGGATTAGGCTCAAGGTATGGAAGGTTCAGTGACCGTGCACATGGCGGCGCCCGCGGAGAAGATCTGGGATCTCATCGCCGATGTCCGCAACACCGGCCGGTTCTCCCCCGAGGTCTTCGAATCGGAGTGGCTCGACGGGGCGACCGGACCGGCCCTGGAGGCGAAGTTCCGCGGCCACGTGCGCCGCAACGAGATTGGCCCGGTCTACTGGACGACGTGTCGCGTCACCGCCTGCGAGCCGGGGCGGGAATTCGGCTTCGCCGTGCTGGGGCCCGGCGACACCGCGGTCAACAACTGGCACTACCGGCTCACCCCGGCCGGTGACGGCACCGATGTCACCGAATCCTTCCGGCTCAATCAGTCCCTGCCGGTGCGGGTGTTCTGGATGTTCGCCGGCTATCTGCGCGGCCGCCGCAACGTTCGGGACATGCGCACGACCCTGGAGCGGATCAAGAAGGTCGTCGAGGAGGACTGACCGCGATCTCGTGCCGCGGGCTCTACTGTGGAGTGATGGGTATCTCGACGCCTGTCAACGGCCAGGCGCCTCCGACCGTCCCGTTGGCCGACATCGCGATGGGCACACTGGACTTCTGGGCCCGTGACGACACCTTCCGGGACGGGGCCTTCGCCACCCTGCGCGGAGAGGCGCCCATCACCTTCGTCAACGAGATCGAGTTCGACGGATTCCAGGCCGGTCCCGGGCACTGGGCGTTGATGAAGTACGACGATGTGCACTTCGCCAGCCGGCATCCGGAGATCTTCAGCTCCTATCCGAACATCACCATCGGCGACCAGGCGCCCGAGGTGGCCGAGTACTTCGGCTCCATGATCGCCCTCGACGACCCGCGCCATGCCCGGCTGCGCACGATCGTCTCCCGCGCCTTCACCCCGAAGGTGGTGGCCCGGATCGAGGAATCGATCCGCGACCGGGCGCGCCGGCTGGTGTCGGATCTGGTCGTCAACCATCCCGACGGCACGGCCGAACTGGTCAACGAGCTGTCCGGGCCGCTGCCGTTGCAGGTCATCTGCGACATGATGGGCATCCCCGAGGCCGATCACCACCAGATCTTCCACTGGTCCAACATCATCCTCGGCTTCGGCGATCCCGACCTGACCACGGACTTCGAAGAGTTCATGAAGGTCGCCATCGACATCGGCAGCTACGCCACCGCGCTGGCGGAGGACCGTCGGGTCAACCCGCGCGACGACCTGACCACCGCCCTGGTGGTCGCCGAGGTCGACGGCGAACGCCTGACCTCGGCGGAGATCGCGTCATTCTTCATCCTGCTGGCGGTCGCCGGGAACGAGACCACCCGCAACGCCATCAGCCACGGCGTGCTGACCCTCACCAGATACCCCGACCAGCGCGAGATCTGGTGGAACGACTTTCCGACACACACCGCGACCGCGGTGGAGGAGATCGTCCGGTGGGCCTCCCCGGTGGTCTACATGCGCCGCACCGCGACCCGTGACGTCGTGCTCAGCGGGGTTCGGATCGCCGAGGGCGACAAGGTGACCATGTGGTACGCCTCGGCCAACCGCGACGAGGAGAAGTTCGACAACCCGTGGCGCTTCGACGTCACCCGCAATCCCAATCACCATGTCGGGTTCGGCGGCGGCGGAGTGCACTTCTGCCTCGGCGCCAACCTCGCCCGCCGCGAGATCGCGGTGGTCTTCGAGGAATTGCGAAACCGGATTCCCGATATCGCGGTGACCGAGGAGCCGGCCATGCTGCTGTCGTCGTTCATCCACGGCATCAAGCGGTTGCCGGTCAGTTGGACCCCGCCGAACTAGGAGTCGCATGGCAACAATCAGGGACCGGCTGCACTGGCTGGCCATGCATGGCGTGGTCCGGTCGGCGGCCCGACTGTCGGCCCGCCGCGGGGATCCGCAGGCCCGCCTGATGACCGACCCCGCGCTGCGCGCCGACCCGATGGGGTTCTACGACGCGCTCCGTCAGCAGGGTCCGGTGGTTCGTGCCCGGGTCAGCTACCTGACCGTCGACCATGCCGTCGCGCACGAACTGCTGCGTTCCGACGACTTCCGGGTGATCTCGATGGGCTCCAACCTGCCGGCCCCGTTGCGCCGGCTGGAACGGCGCACCCGTACCGACGCGCTGCACCCGTTGCTGCCGCCGTCGTTGCTGGCGGTCGAACCGCCCGAACACACCCGCTACCGCAAGACGGTGTCCTCGGTGTTCACCAGCCGGCGGGTCGACTCGCTGCGCGACCTCGTCGAGGACACCGCGGCCACGCTGCTGGGAGGGTTGGATGACGAGCCCGGCGTGGTCGACATCGTCGGGAGGTACTGCGCGCAACTGCCGGTCACGATCATCAGCGAGATTCTCGGCGTGCCGGCCTCCGAGCGGGCGAAGATTCTGGAGTTCGGCGAACTCGCCGCTCCCAGTTTGGATTTCGGTCTGACCTGGCCCGAGTATCAGTGGGTGCAGCAGGGCCTTGAGGGGTTCAGCGACTGGCTGGGCGCGCATTTGCGGCAATTGCGCGACCACCCGGGCGATGACCTGATGAGCCAGCTGATCGTGGCGTCCCAGGACGGTGTCCGGCTCAGCGACACCGAGCTGCGCGCGATCGCCGGGCTGGTGCTCGCCGCCGGCTTCGAGACCACCGTCAACCTGCTCGGCAACGGCATCACGCTGCTGCTCGAGCACCCCGACCAACTCGCGGCGCTGATGGCCGATCCCGCCCTGTGGCCCAACGCCGTCGAGGAGATCCTGCGGTTCGACTCGCCGGTTCAGATGACCGCGCGGGTGGCACGCGCCGACACCACGGTCGCGGGTACCCGGATCGGGGCGGGCGAGATGGTGGTGATCTACCTCGCGGCGGCCAACCGGGATCCGGCGGTGTTCGCCGATCCGCACCGTTTCGATGTCCGGCGTCCCAACGCCGGCCGGCATCTGGCGTTCTCGGGCGGCCGGCACTTCTGCCTGGGTGCCGCACTGGCCCGCGCCGAGGGCGAGGCCGGGCTTCGGAGTTTCTTCACCCACTTCCCCGATGCGCGACTCGCCGGCGTGGGCGCCCGCCGCGACACCCGGGTGCTGCGGGGCTGGGCCGAACTGCCGATCCGGTTGGGCAGCCCCGCCCGGGTCGCAGGCTAGGCCGGTGGCGGGATCACGGGGCATGATGGCCGGGTGAGCTTCGACACGATCATCCGCGATGCCCGCTGGTTCGACGGCACCGGTGCTCCCTCGGCGGTGCGCACCATCGGGATCCGGGACGGCCACGTCGTCGCGGTGACCCCGCATGCCCTCGACGAGTCCGGCTGTGCCGACGTCATCGACGCCGCCGGGAAGTGGGTGCTGCCGGGGTTCGTCGACATCCACACCCACTACGACGTCGAGGTGCTCGACGGTCCGGGCCTGCCCGAGTCGGTCCGTCACGGGGTCACGACGGTGCTGATCGGCTCCTGCTCGCTGTCGACCGTGCACGTCGGCGGAGTGGACGCCGGGGATCTGTTCGGTCGTGTCGAGGCGATCCCCCGCGAACACGTGATCGACGCCGTCGACCGCGCCAAGACCTGGAGCGGGGCGCACGAGTACGTCGCCGCACTGGAGGCCCGCCCACTGGGCCCCAACATCGCGGCCTTCATCGGTCACTCCGATATGCGCACCGCGACCATGGGACTCGATCGGGCCACCCGTAAGGAGGCCCGCCCCACCGCCGCCGAGCAGGCCCGGATGGAGCGGATGCTCGAGGAGGCTCTCGATGCCGGCTTCCTCGGGATGTCCTCCCAGCAGCTGCTTTTCGACAAGATCGACGGCGAGACATGCCGGTCGCGCACCCTGCCCTCGACCTACGCCAGGCCCCGCGAACTGCGGCGGCTGAAGTCCCGGCTGCGGCGTCGCGGTCGGGTGCTGCAGTCCGGCCCGGACATCCAGAACCCGATCAACCTGCTCTCCCAGGTGGCGCAGTCGCTTCCGGTGCTGCGCAATGCGCTCAAGACCAGCCTGCTCTCGGCCGCCGACGTCAAGTCCAACCCGTTCGCGATCGCCGTACTGGGTCCGCTGGCGCGGTTGGTCAACCGGTTCGGCGGCGACTTCCGCTGGCAGCACCTTCCGGTGCCGTTCGAGGTGTACGCCGACGGGATCGACCTGGTGGTGTTTGAGGAGTTCGGTTCCGGCGCAGCGGCATTGCATCTGCGCGACGAGGTCGAGCGCAACGCCCTGCTGGCCGACGAGGCCTACCGGCGCCGGTTCCGTGACGACTACGACGCGAAGTTCGGGATGCGCGTCTGGCACCGGGACTTCTTCGATGCCGAGATCGTCGAGTGTCCCGACGACTCGGTGATCGGCAAGTCCTTCGGCCAGGTCGGCGTGGAGCGTGGCGGCCTGCACCCGGTGGACGCGTTCCTCGATCTTGTCGTGGAGCATGGCCGGAAGCTGCGCTGGCGCACCACCATTTCCAACCATCGCCCCGAGGTGCTGCGGAAACTGGCCCGTGATGAGGGCATCCAGATGGGCTTCTCCGATGCCGGTGCGCACCTGCGCAATATGGCGTTCTACAACTTCGGCCTGCGGCTGCTGAGGCACGTTCGCGACGCCGAACTCGGCGGTCGGCCCTTCATGACTATCGAGCGGGCGGTGCACCGGCTCACCGGTGAACTGGCGGACTGGTATGACATCGACGCCGGCCACCTTCGCATCGGTGACCGCGCCGACCTGGTGATTCTCGACCCGGAGTGTCTCGACGAGCGACTCGACGACTACGCCGAGTCCCCGGTGCCGCAGTACGCCGACCTGCCGCGGATGGTCAACCGCAATGACGGCGCGGTGAAACGGGTGCTCATCGGCGGGCGGACGGTGGTTCGCGACGGCGTGCCCACCGCGTCGTTGGGCGCCGAGCGGACCGGCAGCTTCCTGCGGGCCGGACAGCGCTCGGAGGTGCCCGTCCATGCCTGCTGAGGCGCAGTCGACCGTCCTGGGTATGTGGCGGGCGCTCTCTGCTCGGGACTGGGATGCGCTGAAGCCCTTCCTCGCGCAGGACTGCATCTACGTGGACATGCCGGTTGGGCCGGCGGCCGCGGCGCGCGGGCCCGACGACATCGTCAAACGCCTGCAGGTCGGCCTGGCTCCGCTGGCAGGTTACGAGAACCACGACGGGGTGCTGGTGAGTAACGGCACCGACGTCCTCTACGAGCATTCGGAGACCTGGACGTGGACCTCCGGTGAGACTGCCGTGCTCCAGTTCGTCACGGTGCACAAGGTGGCTGACGGCGCGATCACCCTGTGGAAGGACTACTGGGATTTCGGCGCGCTGTTGAACCATGCGCCGCCGGACTGGATGGAACAACTCCAATCCGCCGACACGTCATGGATATTCGACGCGACCGGTCTGATCTGAGCCGGCGGGCAGTCGGTAGAGGCGGATCGCGTTGTCCCGGCCGATCAGACCGGCGACCCGGAGGGCATCCGCGAGGCTCCACTGCGAACGGTCGACGAAACCGCTCAAGACCTCGGCGATACCGTCCCGCCACAGCCGCGACCCCAGGTAGTGCAACTCGGGCGGCCCGTAGGCGTCCGAGGAGTACAGGATCTTGCGGAACGGCGCGAGTTCGAGGGTGCGGCCGATGAACGCCGCCGCCCGGGCGCCCAGATGATTCACGCTCAGCCCGACGTCGAGGTGCACATTGTTGAAGGCCTGGGCCAGATAGCCGGCTTCGCGTTCGAAGGGATAGCAGTGCAGGAGCACGATCGGGGTGCTCCCGGCCCGCCTCAGGAAGTCCAGCAGATGCATCGGGTTGGTGCGGTGCAGGTCGCAGTCCCGGTCGCCGAGACCGACGTGGATCTGTAACGGCTTGCCCAGCCGCAGCGCCTCATGCAGCCCGAACCGCAACAGCACCCGGTCTCGCAGTCGCACGGCGCCCGCGTCGCGCCACCGGGCGGCGGCGTCGGCCACGTCGGCGGCCGGCGGTGCGGAGAGGTCGCCCTCGAACCCGCCCCGATAGGCCAGGACGGTCTTCGTCGCAACCGCGCCCGCGGCTCGGCCATTGAGGATCTCGCGGAAGTTGTCCGCGTAGTCGCCGGGCCGGGCGGCCGCCTGTTCGGCGATCTGCTCGATGCGTACCACCTCGTGAGCCGCACCTCCCGATGCCGCGGCCATCTCGTCCGGCCCGGCGGCGTCGGGCAGGCCGGTGTCCACCAGCCAGTCACTCACCCCCGCTGCCGGCAGGAACAGCCCGGCCAGATCGGCCTCGCCCAGGGTGGCTCGCCGGTCCCAATAGGTCTGTGGGTCGGCGTGGGCCGGAAGTCCCAGTAGCGGTGCGCAGTGCGCCCGCACCGCGAATCCCAGTTGGGTGTCGAAGCCGGAGTCGAAGTCGGCCAGCGGTTCGATGTTCGCCTCGTTGAGCCGGTTCTCGAAGTCCCGGCGGTCCGCGACCGACCGCCGGTAGCCGTGGACGTGGTTGTCGACGAGGGCCAGCGCGTTGATGGTCTCGGCGAGTGCCGGCAGGACGGTCACAGGCTCCAGGACATCCGGAATCTGTCGGTCAGTTCCTCGTCGTCCAGACCGCCGTAGTGCTGTTGTTCGTAGCGCCGGACCGCCACCAGTGCGTCCACGACCGGGTCGCCGAGGATGTCCCGGAGGCGTCGTGCATCCGCCAGTGCGGCAATGGCGTCGGACTGGCGGTGGGACAGCTGTGTGACACCGGCCGCTTCCCGGTCGGACTCGGAGAGGGTGTGCGGGTCCACGGTGATCTCCGGAGGCAGCGCGGCGCCCCGTTCGATTCCGTCGAGGGCCAAACCCAGGATCGCGGCGCTGGCCAGATACGGGTCGGCGGACGGGTCGACGATCTTGACTTCGGCGTTGGCGCCGTGCGGGTTTCCGTGGGTGTGCGGCAGGAATCGCACCGCGGCCTCGCGGTTCTCCGTGCCCCAGCAGGCGTAGGCGCCGGCCCAGTTGCCCGGCTGCATCCTCAGCCCGGACACGATCGAGCCGCAGAATGCCAGTTGTGCATCGGCCAGACCCGAGAGGACCCCGCCGATCGCCGCCGCGCCGTCGGGGGTGAGCCCGTGTGGACCCGGGCCGCCGGAGAAGAGCGGGGTGTGCTGCCTCAACAGCGAAAAGTGCTGGTGGGCACCCGATCCCACGCTGCCGGCGAACGGCACCGGCGAAAAACTCACCCGCATCCCATGGCGGCGTGCGACCCGGCCGGTCACGATCCGGGCGAGAACCAGTTGATCCGCGGCCGCTACCGGGGCCGTCGGGGCCAGCGACATCTCGAACTGATTCACGCCGTATTCCGGATGGAACTGTTCGACCGCCACCCCGGCTGCGGTCAGCGCCGCCATCACATCCCGGACGAAGCCCTCGTATTCGAGCACGCCAGCCAGTCCGTACTGGGCCCACAACTGTCCCGGTAGCCGGTTTCCGGCGGGGTCGACCAGCAGGAATTCGATCTCGTGTCCGACCAGTGCGCGCAACCCGGCCTCTTCGAGGCGGGATTCCATGCGCCCCAACGTTCCCCGGGTGCATGCCGCCACCGGGTTACCGTCCTGATCGAAGAACGACGCCGGCGCCCAGGCGATGCCGTCGTCGATCACGCGCATCGCATGCCGGTCTATCCGCAGCCGTTCGTCGCCGACCACACTGATCGAATCGGTGAAGGCGATCCCGGCGCGGTCGATGGCGAAGCCGTGCCACGTCGGACTGGCGCCGAGTCCGGGATCGGCGAATTTGGCTGCGGCATCGGCGGAGACCACTTTGGCCAGGGTGAGTCCGGCCGGATTGACGATCGTGCCGATGACGATTCCGTGGCCGGCTGCCTCCGGCAGCATGGTCACGCCCGGCTCGGCAGCGTGATCCGGCAGGCCTGGCCCATATCGAGGGTGCGCAGCATCCGGCCCATCCCGAGCCACATCGCGCAGGACATGGCGAGGTCGGCCAGGAGTTCGTCGGAAAAGTGCTCCCGGCAGCGTTGCCAGAACTCGTCATCGTCACGGAGGCTGGTGTGCTCGGTGGCGAACCGGTGCGCGAACTCCGCCGCCAGGCGCTCCTGCTCGGAGTAGCCCGGCCAGGTGCGCCACTGCGTTGCATGCGCGTAGAGGTCTTCGTCGACACCGGCCGCCGGGCCGTCGGCATCGCGGGTGTTGACACACACCACGCATTCGTTGTCGAGGGCGGTCACGATGCGGGCGACCTCCCGGACCCGCATCGGCAGCCGGTTGCGGTTGTAGACGGCACTGCTGAACCCGGCCATGGCCGTTCCCAGATCGGGAGACAGCGCGATCCACCCCGCCACGTCATCGTCGGCGAAATCTCCGATTCGGCTCATGGCCAGATGGTAGTGGGCGAAACCCGGGACCGGTTCAGCTTGGCGGCCGGGCCACGCACTGCGCGCAGTACAGCCCTTCGCCGAGCTTGTCCATCAGGGCGAGCTGCGTCTCGAGGTAGTCGATGTGGCCTTCCTCGTCGGCGAGGATCTCCTCGAACAGGATCGCGGTGGTGGTGTCGTGCTTGTCCCGGCACATCGCGATGCCGGGTTTGAGCCGGGCCACCACCTCGTGTTCGATCGCGAGGTCGCTCTCGAACTGTTCGCGCAGCGTCTGGCCGATCCGCAGCGAACCGATCCGCTGGTAGTTGGGCAGGCCGTCGAGCAGCAGGATCCGGTCGGTGATCTTCTCGGCGTGGACCATCTCCTCGAACGATTCGGCACGGGTGTGTTTGGCGAGTTCGGTGAAACCCCAGCTCTCCTGCATCTTCGAATGCAGGAAGTACTGGTTGATGGCGGTCAGTTCGCTGGTCAGCTGCTCGTTGAGCAGTTTGAGAACCTCGGGATCTCCCTGCATTGCCACTCCTCGCTTTGCCTCGGGGCCCTCAGTCTAGACGCGGGCCGACCGCCCTGGTGTAGGCTCACCTTAGTTTGGTTAGGCTGACCTTGACTGGCCGTTCGCCGGAAGGATTGCGATGTACGTCTGCCTGTGCTCCGGTACCACCTGTGCGACGGTCGGCGAGGCCATCGCCCGCGGCGCTTCCACCTCCAAGCAGGTCGCCGAGGCGTGCGGGGCGGGACTGGACTGCGGGCGCTGCCTGCGCAACCTCAAGGCCATGCTCGAGGCCCACGCCGCCACCTCCCGGTTGGCTGCCGCCGTCGGCTAGGACCCGCCGCGATTGAACTCGGCGAGTGCGTCGGCGTTGGCCGGCGCACCCATCATCTCGGCGAAATAGCGGTCCTCCCGGGCGCGGGCCGCCGCGACCCCCGCGCGGTCCGGTTCGGCCATGGCCCCCTTGACCGCGACCAGACTGGCCAGGGGTTTGGCCGCCAGGATCTCCGCTCGCCGGCGGACCTCGGAGAGCAGGTCCTCGGGTTCGCACACCTTCCACACCAGGCCCATCCGGTGGGCCTCGGCGGCGTCGACCCACTCCGAGGACAGCAGCAGCCAGGCGGCGTTCTGCCGGCCGACCAGTCGGGGCAGCAGGTAGGACGACGCCGCCTCGGGGGCCACTCCCAGGCTGGTGAAGGGACACTTCAGCCTCGCGGCCGAGGACATGAAGGCGAGGTCGGCAAAGCCCAGGATGGTCGCTCCGAGTCCCACCCCGAGTCCGTTGACCGCGCAGAGAAGGGGTTTGGGAAAACCCGCCAGCGCGTCGATCAGGCCGGGGAATCCATGGGCGCCCGGGGTGAATTCCGGATCGGTGATCCGGGCCTGCATCTCGGTGAGGTCCTGGCCCGCGCTGAACGCCCGGCCGGCGCCGGTGATCACGACCACCGCCACCTCCGGGTCCCCCGCGGCGGCCGTGAGTGCCTCGGTAGTCGCGTCGTAGAGGGCCTCGTTGAAGGCGTTGAGGGCATCGGGCCGGTTCAGCGTCAGGGTGCGAACCCGATTGTGGTCGGCGATGAGCAGCGTCATCCGCAGCAGCTTAGAACGGACTGCGGAACACGTAGCGTCCGGTCGCGACGGTGTCGATGTTCTCGTTGGCGCCGAACGCGGAGGTACTGGCGATCATCGCGCCCATCCGGTCGGTGAGATCGGCGTCGTCGGCGGCCCCGAAGAAGGCGTGCAGGCTGCTGACCGCCTCGATCGGGAACAACTCCTCGACGATGGCCGACACCGCCGGGGCGTCTGCGGTCAACGGCCGCACCACGTAGTTCTGCACGTAGCCGAATGTCGACTGGGTGGCGATGGCCACCGGGGTGTGATCATGCTGCCAGCGGCGCAGCCAGGTGGTCTCGTCCATATCGGTCGGGCGGCGCAGCAGTGCGATATTGGCCAACCCGGGTGCGCGCTCGCCCGGCGGGGTCGGCGGCGGCGGCATCGGCACCGATTCGGTGACCAGGTAGGCGGCCAAACTGTCGACCGTCCCGCTCAGCACCTCCAGTGCGGCCCGTACCGCGTCCCCGTAGTGCTGCCGGGTCCACAGGCTCACCAGGGCCTGCACCGGCGGGTTCAGGGTGGTCAGTGTCATCAGCGAATCGCGCACTGCGGCATCGCGGACGTTGACGCTCACCCCGGGAAGATCGAGGGTGAGCAATTCATCGGTCACCGGCCCGCACAGCCGGGTCACCCACTGGTCGTCGCTGTCCGAACGCCGAAGCGCGACAATGATCTTCTCCATGCGATGTCTCGACGCCCCCTCTCAGTCCCGCAGCCAACGGGGGGTGATGAACACGCCCTCGGCCTCGACCGTGACTCCCTCGGCATCGGCGATGTGGCCGACGCAGTAGGTCTTGACGCCCTCGGTGCGGGTGCGGATCGCCTCGGCATGCAGCGGCCCCAGTCTGGTGGCGCGCAGATAGCGCACGGTGATGCTGCCGGTGAAACGCGGCCTGCGATCCGGACTGGCCGCCTCGCCGAGCAGATGGTCGAGGATCATCGCCGACACGCCGCCGTGGACGTGGCCGGGCGGTCCCTCATAGGCCGCGCCGAGGTGAAAATCGGCGCACACCCGGCCGGATTCGTCCCGCCGGGTGATGACCGGCGGCGCGATCGCGTTGCGGATGCCGATCACCGCGTTGCCCCAACCGATGCTCTCCCCCGAGGCCGTGTGGCGGACCCCGAAGGCTCCGTCGATCTGGCGTTCGCGAAGCCGGTTCACCGCGGCGTCGATATCGCGTTTCACCCCCGTGACGGTCTCGACGTCGGCTTCGGTACGGATGACCGCATCGACCAGGTTTCGCACCGACTCCGCGAGCGGCTCGTAGATGCCGCGCAGTCGCGCCACCTCTTCGGTGGACCAGTCCTCGACGGTGAACTCCAGCACCCCTGCACTAGAACACGGTCGCCCGACGGTGTCCATCGCCTGCCCGGTGCTGCGTACAGTGGGCAACCGTGCCGGACTGGGTGCGCCACGCGATCTGGTGGCAGGTCTACCCGCTCGGATTCGTGGGAGCCTTCCCGGCCGGCCGGCCCCCGGTACCGGAAGAGCACCGCCTGAGCCGGTTGACCGGCTGGCTCGACCACGCCATCGATCTCGGCGTCTCCGGTATCGCGCTGGGGCCGGTGTTCGCCTCCCGAACCCATGGCTACGACACCACCGACCACTTTCGGATCGATCCCCGCCTGGGTGACGACGCCGACTTCGACCGGCTCGTCGACGAGTGCCACCGGCGCGGACTGCGGGTCCTGCTCGACGGGGTGTTCAACCACGTGGGCATCGAATTCCCGCGCTATCGCGATGCGGTCGAGCGGCGCGACCCGGAGGCGAGCGCCTGGTTCCGGGGGCGTCCGGGGCGCTTTCACACCTTCGAGGGACATGGCGACCTGATCACCCTCAACCACCGCAACCCGGCGGTCGTCGACTACACCGTCGCGGTGATGGCGCACTGGCTCGACCGCGGAGCCGACGGGTGGCGTCTGGACGCCGCCTACGCGGTTCCCGAGACGTTCTGGGCCGGGGTGCTGCCCCGGGTCCGGCGACGCCACCCCGAGGCCTGGTTCGTCGCCGAAGTCATCCACGGCGACTACGGCGCGTTCGTCGGGAACACCGGCGTCGACTCGGTCACCCAGTACGAATTGTGGAAGGCGATCTGGAGCAGCCTCAACGACGGCAATTTCCACGAGCTGGACTGGGCGCTGCAGCGGCACAACGGATTCCTGGACACTTTCGCGCCACTGACCTTCATCGGCAACCATGACGTCAGCCGGATCGCGAGCACGCTGACCCGGGCCGAACACGTCGGGCACGCACTGGTGGCGCTCTGCACCGTCGGCGGGATCCCCAGCATCTACGCCGGCGACGAGCTGGGGTACCGCGGGATCAAAGAGGATCGGGCGGGCGGGGATGACGCGGTCCGCCCCGAATTCGCCGATTCCCCGCCGGACCCCGACCCGACCACTCGAGACATGGTCAATCTGCACCGCCACCTGATCGGGTTGCGGCGGCGGCATCCCTGGCTGCACCAGGCGCGGACCACCATGCTGCAGCTGGACAACCGCGGCTACGTGTATCAGACGCGGCACGGCGACGAGTCGCTCGTGGTCGCCCTCAACGTCGACGACGCCCCGCTGGAGGTGCCCGTCGGCGACCTCATCGGACGGCCGGCGGAGATACTCGCCGGGTCGGGTGTCCCGCCGCCGGAGATGGTTCGCAACGCCGTGGTGCCCCCGCAGGGATGGCTGGTCCTCGCTCCGCGGTGAGCGTTACCGGGCCGGCGGCGGTCCGTCCCGCTTGCCCTACGGCCGGCCGCGGACGCGTTACCCTCGCGGTGGTCGACCGAAAGGACCCCGATGTCGGCACCGCCCGAGACCGCCGAAGACCAGACTGCGCCCCAGGCGACGTCTGTCTTGGCCGAACGGTTGCGGCGCCGTAAGACCAAGCGCAGCCTCCTCGAGCGGGTCAGCATCCAGTCCAAACTGATGCTGATGCTGCTCTCCATGAGCGTGCTGGCCACCGCGATCGCCGGCGGCATCGGCTTCCAGTCCGGCCGCAGCTCGTTGCGGGCCGAGGTGTTCGAACGGCTCACCGGTATCCGGCAGGCCCAGGCAAGGGTGCTGGAGTTGGGTTTGCGCGATATCACCGGTGCGCTGGTGATCTTCTCCCGCGGCGAGACGGTGTCCGGTGCGCTGGGTGCTTTCAACACCGGCTTCGGCAAACTCGCCGACGCGAGCATCACCCCGGCCCAGAACCAGTCGATCGTCGACTACTACCAACGCCGGTTCGCCGGCGCCGACGGCGGAAAGCTGGATGTCGGGGCGCTGCTGCCCACCTCCAATGCGGCGCGTTACCTGCAGGCCAACTACACCGTGCCGTTCCCGGACCGCGCCAAGGCGGTGCAGGTGGACGATCTTCGCGACGGCAGCGAGTGGTCGGCGGCCAACGCCCGTTTTCAGGGCTACTTCCGGGAGATCGTGGACCGGATGGGATTTCGGGACGCCTATCTGATCAACGCCGGGGGCGACATCGTCTACAGCGCCTACAAGGGCGTCGAACTCGGCACGAACATCCTCACCGGCCCGTACCGCGGCGAGGGCAATCTGCCGGATGCGTTCCGCAAGGCGATGGCCTCCAATGACACCGACTACGTCGACATCACCGACTTCGCGGAGTATCTGCCGTCCGGTCAGCCGACGGCGTGGATGCTGGTGCCGATCGGGCCCCCGGGACGCGCCGCCGGCGTGATGGCGGTGGAGTATCCGGCCTCCATCGTCACCGCGCTGGTGACCGACAACAAGGGGTGGGAGCAGTCCGGTATGGGTCGTACCGGGGAGGCCTTCGTGGTCGGCGGGGACGACCTGATGCGCTCGGACTCCCGGCTCTTCCTCGAGGACCCGGACGCCTACCGGCGTGCGGTCGTCAAGGCCGGTACGGCGCCGGAAGTGGCCGACCGGGCCATCGAACAGGGAACCACCGTGCTGATCCAACCGGCGGGAACCACCGCGACCGAGGCTGCCCGGCGCGGGGAGACCGGCACCCTCATCGCCACCGACTACCTGGGCCACCGGGCCCTGCAGGCCTACGGCCCGCTGAACCTCGGCGGTCTGGACTGGGACATCGTCGCCTCGATCGACGCCGACGAGGCGTTCGCCCCGGAGCGCAACTTCACCCTGCGACTGGTGCGCTCGACCGCCCTGATCATCTTCCTGGCCTGTCTGGCCGCGATGGTGTGGTCGAAGTTGTTCGTCCGGCCGATCAGGCGCCTCGAGGCCGGCGCCGAGAAGATCAGCACCGGCGACTACAACGTGACGTTGCCGGTCAACTCCGGTGACGAGTTCGGCGACCTGACCGTCGCGTTCAACGAGATGAGCCGCAACCTGTCCATCAAGGACCAGTTGCTCGCCCAGCAGCGCCAGGAGAACGACCGGTTGCTGCTGTCCCTCATGCCCGAGACGGTGGTGGAACGCTACCGCGACGGCGAGCAGACCATCGCCGAGGAACATCAAGATGTGACGGTGATCTTCGCCGACCTGGTCGGCCTGGACGAACTGTCCGGCGAACTCGGTCCCGAGGAGTCCCTGGAGATCATCAACAAGTTATCCCGACAGTTCGACGCGGCCGCCGAGAGCCACGGGGTCGAGCGGGTTCGCAACACCCACAACGGGTATCTGGCTAGCTGCGGGCTGACGGTGCCCCGGCTCGACAACATCCACCGCACCGTCGGCTTCGCGATCGACCTGCAACGGATCGTCGACCGGTTCAACCAGGAGGCCGGCGGGGACCTGCTGTTGTGGGCCGGTATCGATACCGGAACCGTCACCAGCGGTCTGGTCGGACGGTCCGGGCTGGTCTACGACCTGTGGGGCGGCGCAGTCCAGCTGGCGTCGCGGATGCGGCGCGGGTCCTCCCAACCGGGTATCTACGTCAGCGAGGCGGTCTACGAGGCGACCCGCGACGCCCGGCGCTACACCGCCGCGGGCACGGTCACGGTCGGCGATCGCCAGGAGCCGACCTGGCGGCTCTCGGAGGACCGCGGGTGACCGTGCTGACCGAGCCCTGGTTCTACTGGTCGATCATCATCGCGGTCGCGCTGCCGACCACCCTGGTCCTGCTCACCGAACTGCAGCACACCCTGACCAAGCGGGGTAGCTTCCTGGCCAAGCCGGTCGGGCTGCTGCGGACCTTCATCGTGCCCTTGGGCGCGCTGCTGCTGCTGCTGCTGGAGACGACCGCCGTCTCGATCGAGACCACCGGTGTGCGGATGCTGGGCACGGTGTTGGGCATCTTCGTGCTGATCATGGTGCTCTCCGGAGTCAGCGCCACGGTGTTCCAGAGTGCGCCCGCCGGCAGTTGGCGACGCCGGATGCCGACCATCTTCATCGACGTCGCGCGGTTCGGGATCATCGCCATCGGTGTCGCGATCATCCTCGCCTACATCTGGGGCGCCAACGTGGGCGGTCTCTTCACCGCGCTGGGCATCAGCTCCATCGTGCTGGGCCTGACCCTGCAGAACTCGGTCGGCCAGATCATCTCGGGTCTGCTGCTGTTGTTCGAGCAGCCCTTCCAGCTCGGCGACTGGGTCCAAACCTCCTCGGCGCGGGGCCGGGTCGTCGAAGTCAACTGGCGGGCAACGCATATCGACACCGGCAGCGGGTTGGAGATCATCCCCAACTCGGTGCTGGCAGGCCAGGCATTCGTGAACCTGAGCCGCCCCGCCGGCGGGCACACCATCACCGTCAACGCCACCTTCGCCGGTACCGACGCGCCGGATACGGTGCTCGCGCTGCTGACCGACGTCGCCGCCGATCTGCCGCAGCTGCACCCCGACGGTTGCCCGGTGGCCAACGCGGGTACCAGCACCGACTACACCGTCACGATTCCGGTCCGCTCCCCCGCCGACGACCTCGCCGCCCGCTCGACGTTTCAGCGTTGGCTCTGGTACGCGGCGCGCCGGGCCGGGCTGCGCCTCGACGGACTCGAGGACGACTTCTCCACGCTCGCGCGCCGGGAGGCGGCGTTGCGCACGATCGCGCCGGTGCTGCGGGTCAGCAGCACCGACATGGAGACGCTGCTGCCCAGTGTCCGAATGGCGCGATACGGGGCCGGCGAGTCGATGCAGAGAAGCGGTGAGGTTCCCGGCGCGATGTCCTTCGTGGTCAAGGGGCGGGTACGCATGATCGTCACCGGCAAGGACGGCGAGATCATCCCGGTGACCACCCTGCACCAGGGCGACTTCATCGGACAGACCGCGTTGACCCGGGAGCCGGTGACCGGAAGCGCCTATGCGATCGGCGAGGTCACCGTTCTCGAAGTCGACCGAGATACGGTGGAGCAGTTGGTGTTTCGTAAGCCCGATTTGCTCCAGGATCTGAGCAGGGCGATCGACGAGCGCCGGGAGCGCGCGCGGGAGGCCGCCACCGGCGGGGACTCCCCCACTGCTGCGGAACGCGAATCCGGCTAGGGCCGTCACCGTTTCGTCGTGTGATCCGATCGTTGCCCAACTGCGACGTGGCGCACCGGTTCTCATCACCGGCGGGTCAATCCGTCGGTGTTTGACTACCCACACAGCACTGACGCTGACGTGTTCCGAAAGGTGATGGGAGTCCTCATGAAATTGGTCGAGAAGTTGCGAGGCACCTGGATGCGCCGAATGGCCGCAACCGTCGCCGCCGCGGCCTGCCTGCCCGGCCTGGTCGGGGCCGTCGGGGGTTCGGCGACCGCGGCCGCCTTCTCCCGGCCCGGGCTCCCGGTGCTCTACCTGGACGTGCCGTCGCCGTCGATGGGCCGCAACATCCGGGTCCAGTTCCAGGGTGGCGGGCCGCACGCGGTGTTCCTGATGGACGGCCTTCGCGCCCAGGACGACTACAACGGCTGGGATATCAACACCCCGGCCTTCGAGTGGTTCCTCAACTCCGGCCTGTCGGCGGTCATGCCGGTCGGCGGTCAGTCCAGCTTCTACACCGACTGGTATCAGCCGTCCCAGGGCAACGGTCAGAACTACACCTACAAGTGGGAAACGTTCATGAACCAGGAGTTGCCGGCCTATCTGCAGGCCAAGCACGGGATCGACCCGAACGGGAATGCGGTGGTGGGGATCTCGATGGCGGGCAGCTCGGCCCTGACCTATTCGATCTACTACCCGCAGAAGTACAAGTACGCCGCGTCGCTCTCGGGCTTCCTCAACCCCTCCGAGGGCTGGTGGCCGATGCTGATCGGTCTGGCGATGAACGATGCCGGCGGGTTCAACGCGCAGAGCATGTGGGGTCCGTCCTCGGATCCGGCGTGGCGGCGCAACGACCCGATGATCAACATCAACCAACTGGTGGCCAACAACACCCGGGTCTGGATCTACTGCGGGACCGGCACCCCGTCGGAGCTGGACACCTCCGGCGGCGGCGGCAACCTGATGGCCGCGCAGTTCCTGGAGGGCTTCACGTTGCGCACCAACAAGACCTTCATGGACAACTACCTGGCCGCGGGCGGTCGCAACGGGGTGTTCAACTTCCCGGCCAACGGCACGCACAGCTGGGGATACTGGGGCTCGCAGCTTCAGGCGATGATCCCCGACATGCAGCGGGTTCTCGGCGCTACCCCATCCGGCGCCTGAGCGATCCGTCAACCGGCAGGCCTGCCGCCCTCGGGCGGCAGGCCTGCCGTCATCTGCGGTCGGCGACGTCCAACGTCGCCGTACCGTCCGTCCGGACCCGCACCGCCACGCCCGCGATCTCCTCGGTGACGGTGGCGGCGGCCTCGCCGGCGTCGGTGAGAAGCGCCAAGGTTCGCGACCCGTCGGGGGTGCGAACCGCCAGGAACGCCTTCTCGGGGTTGCCGTCCCGGCCGAAGGGCGTCGTCCAGCATTCGACGGACCCGACGCCGTCCCACTCGGCCAGTGCGCGACGGGTCGGTTCCCGGTCGACGGTCTGCTGAACGTCCTCCCACCGGAAGCCGGCAGCCGGTGGGGTGGCGCTGTAGACACCGAAGCTGTGCTTGGTCAAATAGCCCCCGTTGGCGGTGATCAGCCCCCGGGCACCGGGGTTGTGCCGCAGCGTCTCGGTCATCGTCGCGATCGAGTGCATGACGTAGTTGTTCCACGGGCCGCCGGCGAAGGTGAGTCCCCCGGTCACGGTGAGGGGGCGGGCCGAATCCCCCACCGGAAGCCCGATCTCGCGGGCGGCCACCTGTACGGCCGAGGGAAAACACGAGTACACGTCCACATAGTCGACCTCGTCGACCCCGACCCCGGCCATCTCCAGGACCCGGCGTGCGCCGATCCGGATCGCCGGGGAGCGGTGGAACTCCTCGCGCTCACAGATTCCATAGGTGTCGTGCGAATCGGTGCCGGCCAGCGGGAACACCCATGTCTCGCGCGGGATCTGCAGATAGGTCGCCTTCTCCGCCGAGCACAGCAGAACGGCCGCTGCCTGATCGACCATATTGTTGGAGTTCATCAGCTTCGGGTAGGGCCAGCTGATCATCCGGTTGTCCGGACCGGGTTGCCAGATGGCCTCGGCGGTCAACGGCTCGCGACTCCAAGCGTGCGGATTGCCGGCGGCGACCGCGCTGAACTGCGCCCACAACTCGCCGATCCGGCGGCGGTGATCCTCGCTGGACTCACCGTCGGCGATCCGCAGGGCGGTCTCGAACATCGGGTAGACGTATGACGGCCGATCCAGTCCGATCCGGTCCTCTCCGGGACCCGACATCGGCACGCTGCCCTCGCCGCCGGGCGGCACCGGTACCGCGTCGTCCTGGCGGGTCCAGTCCGGCCGAAGACCCCTGGCCCGCAACCGCATCCTGGTCCGCCAGGTCTCACCACCGGCCAGCAGGACGGCATCGGCGCGACCCTGCTGAATGTCCAGGCAGGTCTGGTTGAGCAGGGACTGGGGGGTGTTTCCGCCGATGCCGGTGTAGATGGTGGCCGCCTCCGGTGCCCCGATCCGCAGGCCGAGGAGCAGCCCCGGATCGCGGTAGCGCCAGGACAGCAGGTTGACCACCCGGATGGAGTCCAGGGCCGCCAGCACCCGGGGATCGGCGGCCTCCCGGGCCGCCGCCGCCATCAGATCGACGGGTTCGGACTCCGGGGACTCCTCGCGCTGGTTGACCTGACCGACACCGACGATCACCGGCGTATGCGGATCCAGGTTCATCGGCAACCCCTCTCTTTGACGGGTGTCAACTTACCGTGCGGAGTCCTCAGAGATCGGCCGGGCCGACCCGGTAGATGGACTTCCACGTGAAGAACTCGTCGAGTCCCTCCGGGCCGAGTTCGCGACCGATTCCGCTCGCCTTGACCCCGCCGAAGGGGGCGCCGATATCGAGTTGGTAGTCGTTGACGCCCACCGTTCCGGTCCTGATCTCGCGGGCCACCTCGGTGGCCCGCGCCACGTCGGGCGACCACACCGTGCCGGCCAGCCCGAACTCGCTGTCGTTGGCCAGCGCGATGGCCTGGTCGTCGCCGTCGTAGGGAATGACGGCCAGCACCGGG
>SYAB01000113.1 GCA_005787665.1 Actinomycetota bacterium | reverse complement strand
GGCAACACCAACTTCGGCCAGTCCGGCCTGATCCTCCCGCCGTCGATCTCCATCCAGGCGCAGGGCCAGTTCGAGGTCGAACCCCGCCCGGGCACCATCACCAATGTGACCGTGACTAAGAAGTCGTTCAAGGGCACCGCAGCGCGGGTCACCGTCCGCGACATCCATATCAAGGTCGACAACTGCGTCGGCGCCTCGTCGTTGCGCTCGTATGCCATTCTGACCAGCTCCAGCGCCGACGACGACGATATCGTCGCCTATTACGGCGTGACCAAGGTGTTCTGATCGTCATGTACCGGTACCTCAGCATCTGCGTCCGCGCCTGCGTGGTCTCAGGGTCCGCAGCGATGATGGTTCTCACGGCCGCCACCGCGGGCGCCGATCCGCCTCCACCGGACCCGTCGATCATGCCGCCGCCGCCACCACCTGATCCGTTCGCCCAGGCCTCGGCGCTGACGCAGGACAGCCCGGAGGCCACCCTGGGCGGACTGCTCGCCGACGGGGTGGGCGGCGACCCGGCGGGTCTGCTGAACCAGACCATCGGCCTGAGTGCTCCGAGTGCGGTCAATCCGTTGGCCGGCATCGAGTTGCTGACCCCGAACAGTTACCGGATGCCCTCCGGTGAACTGCCGTCGCCGTACGCCCTGCAAAGCGGGGTCCCGCCCGGTCCGTTCGCCCGGGTCGATGCCTTCCGGGGCGCGCGCGCGGTGACCCACGGCGCGCTGGGCCGGATGCCCGGGGTCGAACTGGGCCAGGCGCTGCCCGGAACAGCCCCGCCTCCGGGGACGCGCATCCCGCCGGGGCTGGAGCAGTTCTACGTCGATCCGAGCCTGGCCGATCCGAGCCTGGTTGCGCCGATTCCGGCCGATCCAAACCTGTTGCCGCCGCCACCGCAACCCGCGGGGTGACAGGGACGCTACGGTGTGGGCAAGCCACACGGAGGTCTCATGTCGGTACGACGGTCGGCGGCGGTAACGACCGCGCTGGTCGGCGCGGGAGTGGCGCTGGCCGCGGGCGCCTCGGCCAACCCGCCCGACCCGACCGTCGACCCCGCGCCACCTCCCACCCCAGCTACTGAGCCAGCCCCTGCCCCACCCCTCCCACCAGCCCCTGAGCCCACCGGTCTGATCCCCACCTTGTCCGCGATCGGCACCGTGATGGCCCAGACCGGGAGCGAACCGTCCGGCCCGCTGGGCCTGCCCGATTTGTCGGCCTACGGCCCGGCGTTGCTGCTGGGGCAAAACCCCGTCCCGCTCGCACCGGACGTGCCGGCCGCGCCGGTCATCCCGAGCCTGAACGCCTTCGGCCCCGACTTCCTGGTGCCGCTGAACACCGTCCCCGCGGCGCCCGGCTCCGGTGAACCGGCCCCCGGAATCGGCCCCGACGCGGAGAGCCCGGGCACCGGCCGGATCGCGTTCCTGCGCCGCCTGAACGAGATGTACCAGGCCGGCTTGCTCGATGGGGCCCTGCTGGGACAGCAGTCACCGGAGGAGTTCGAGGCCGCCCAGACCACACCAACCGGCTGACGCACCGGCTGACCGGGCATGTTCTGACGTAGGTTCTCTCTCGTGCGAGTCGACGGCCGTGAGATCACCGTTTCGGGCGATCTGCTGCAGCCACTGACCCGGCGGACCACCGACATCGTCCGACTGGCCCTGGCCACGCTGTTCCTGGCCCTCGTCATCTTCAGTTCGCTGATCACCCGCAGCGACTGGGTCGGCCTGGAGAAGTCCATCTCACGCATCGTCGGCGTGCTGACCCCCACCCAGTCCAACCTGGTGTACCTCGCCTACGGCATCGCCATCGTCGCGCTGCCGTTCGTCATCCTGATCGGGCTGATCGCCGGCCGGCAGTGGAAGTTGCTCGGTGCCTACGCGGCTGCCGGCTTCCTCGCCGTGCTCTCGCTGTCGATCACCGGCCAGGGCATCACCGCGCCGCGCTGGCACTTCGACCTCAACGACCGGCTGTCCACCACCCTGTCGCAGTTCCTCGACGACCCGCGCTGGATCGCCATGCTGGCGGCGGTCCTCACGGTGTCGGGTCCCTGGCTGCCGGCCCGGTGGCGGCGGTGGTGGTGGGGACTGCTGCTCGCGTTCGTGCCGATCCACCTGGTGGTCAGCGCGGTGGTGCCGGCCCGGTCTCTGCTCGGCCTGGCGGTCGGCTGGTTCGTCGGCGCCCTGGTGGTGCTGGTCGTGGGCACCCCCGCCCTGGAGGTGCCCCTGGACGGGGCGGTGCGCACCCTGGCGCGCCGCGGCTTTGTCACCGACGCGCTGACGGTGGTCCGGCCCGGCGGACGCGGACCGCTGGAACTCTCGGCCACCGACCAGTCCGGCAACGACGCCGTCGTCGAGATGTACGGGCCCAACCAGCGCAGCGGCGGCGCACTGCGGCAGTTCTGGCGCTGGCTTGTGCTGCGGGACAAGGAAACCGCGCCGTTGCAGATGTCCCTGCACCGCGCCGTGGAGCATCGTGCGCTGATGGCGATCGCCGTCGGGGACCTCGATGTCGCCAACACCGAGACACTCTGTGTGGCCGGGCTCGACCGGGGCTGGACGCTGTTCGCCCACACCCCGCCACGCGGCACCGAACTCACGCACCTCACCGACGGGGATGCCGCCGGCGCGGTGTGGGAGGCGCTGGGCACTCTGCACCGACACCAGATCTCGCATGGCGACCTCCGGTCCGGCGAGATCACCATCGACGGCGGCCGGGCGTTGTTCGGCGGCTTCGGCCTCTCGGAGTACGGCGCCTCCGAGGAACAGCTGCAGTCCGATATCGCCCAACTGCTGGCGACCACCACCGACCGGTTCGGCGCCAATCACGCAGTCCGGGCGGCCATCGAGGTACTCGGCGCAAACACCGTGCTGGACGCCTCGCGCCGGCTCACCCGCTCGGCGATGCCGCCGCGGATCCGCAAGAGCCTCAGTGACCCCAAATCGGTGATGGCCGCGGCCCGCGACGAGGTCAAACTGCAGACCGGAGCCGCGGCGATCCAGACCGAGACCATCACCCGGTTCACCCGCAAACAGGTCATTCAACTGGTGCTGCTGGTCGCCCTGGTCTACGTCGCCTATCCGTTCATCAGTACGGTGCCGGCCTTCATCAGCGAGTTGCGCAACGCCAACTGGTGGTGGGCCCTGCTC
>SYAB01000112.1 GCA_005787665.1 Actinomycetota bacterium | reverse complement strand
GACTACAACGCGATCCTGTTGGAGTCCCTCGCCGACCGGCTGGCCGAGGCGTTCGCCGAACGGATGCACCAACGGGTCCGGATGGAGTTCTGGGGGTACCAGCCCGACGAACAGCTGGACAACGCGTCCCTCATCGCCGAGAAGTACGCCGGAATCCGGCCCGCCCCGGGCTACACGGCCTGCCCCGTGCACACCGAGAAGGCGACCCTCTTCGCGTTGATGGACGTCACCGCGCGGACCGGCATCGAGCTGACCGAGTCGATGGCGATGTGGCCGGGTGCGGCCGTCAGCGGCTGGTACTTCTCCCACCCTCAGTCGCAGTACTTCGTGGTCGGCCGGATCGCTCAGGACCAGGTCGCCGATTACGCGCGGCTCAAGGGCTGGACGCTGACCGAAGCCGAGCGCTGGCTTGCGCCGAACCTCGGCTACAACCCGGAGGACTGAGCCGGCGAAACGTGTCGGACTCCGCTGCGATCATGTGTTCATGACCACGGTCGCACCGCCCGCGCAGCGCCTTGAAGTGCTGTTCGGGGAGTTGGCGGAGTCGCCGGCCAGCGCAACGCGATTGACGGGCGCATCGTGGAGATCGTCGCCGAGATGGATCGCGATGAACTCTGCGGTGCCACCGGCGCACGGTCGGTGGCGGCGTTGGTGGCCTGGAAGCTCGGCGCGTCATCGGCCAATGCCCACGCGATCGCCGGGGTCGCGCACCGGCTGGGGGAGTTTCCCCGGTGTGTGCAGGGGCTGCGGGAGGGTCGGTTGTCGTTGGATCAGGTCGGGGTGATCGCCGCGGGCGCGGGTGAGGGTTCCGATGAGCATTACGCCCAGCTGGCCACGGTAGCCACGGTCAACCAACTGCGCACCGCGGTGCGGCTTGAGCCACGCCCGGAGCCCGAGCCGCGGCCCCCCGCCCGGCGCTCGGTCACCAAGAATTGCGGCGAAGACTCCACGAGCTGGCGGATCACCCTTCCGCACGACGAGGCGGCGACATTCGACGCGGCCCTGCAGTCCCATCTCGACGCGCTGGTCACTGCGTGGAAGAACGATCACGGCGATCGCGAGGTGCCCGATACCGCCGACGCATTCATGGCACTGGTCGAGGCCGGCTGGGACGTCGAGGTGGCCCGGCGCCCGCACGGGCAGCGCACCACCGTCGTGGTACACGTCGACATCGAAAAGCGCACCGGCGCATTGCATCTGGGGCCGCTGCTCACTGATGCGGACCGTCAATTCCTTACCTGTGACGCCACCTGTGAAGTCTGGTTCGAACGCGCCGGCCAGGTCATCGGCGCCGGCCGGGCGACCCGTACGGTCAACCGGCGACTGCGCCGCGCACTCGAACACCGATACCCCACCTGTGCGGTTCCCGGCTGTGGCTCCACCCGCGGACTGCACGCACACCACATCCGGCACTGGGAAGACGGCGGCCCCACCGACCTGGACAACCTGATCCTGCTCTGTCCGTATCACCACCGGCAGCATCACCGGGGCGTCATCACCATCACCGGGCCCGCCGACACGGTGGTCGTCACCGATGGCTCCGGTCGACCGCTCGGTTCGGGAACGCTGGCACGTCCGCCCACTGGGCCCCCGCCCACCGTCCCGCCATGCCCCGGGCCGACCGGCGAACGCGCCGACTGGTGGTGGTACGAACCTTTCCAGCCGCAACCACCACCGGCGAACTAGCCCACGCCGGCGCCCGGAGATTGGCCGTATCTTTGCGCTTGTGAACCTGCGTGCCGCCCACCTCGGGATCAGCCAGACCGCCGCGCGAGCCACGGATTCCGCATGAAGGCCGTCCTCTTCGACATGGACGGCACCCTGGTGGATTCCGAGAAGCTGTGGGACCTCGCCATGCATCAGCTCTACGCCAGGTTCGGCGCGGTGATGACCCCGGAGGTGCGGGCGTCCACGGTCGGTGGGTCGGCCGAGAGCGTCATCCGCATCGTCTACACCGACCTGGGACTCGACCCCGACCCGGACGACATGGCGGCGACCGCCGACTGGCTGCACGACGCTACCGGGGACCTGTTCGACGCCGGACTGCCGTGGTGCGACGGGGCGCGCGAACTCCTCGACGCCGTCGCGGCCGCCGGGATCCCGATGGCGCTGGTGACCAACACCCGCCGGGCGCTGACCGAGCGGGCGCTGGAGACGATCGGTCGGGATTACTTCACCGCCAGCGTGTGCGGCGATGAGGTGGCCCGCGGCAAACCTCACCCCGATCCGTACCGCCGCGGCGCCGACCTGCTCGGACTGACACCGGGCGAGTGCCTGGCGATCGAAGACTCGGTGACCGGCGCCGCCTCGGCGGAGGTCGCCGGCTGCCCGGTGCTGGTGGTGCCCAACGACGTCGAGGTGCCCCTGTCGTCGCGCCGCCGCCGCGTCGACTCGCTGGTGGGCCTCGATGTCGAATCCCTGCGGGCAATCTTCGCAGACCTGCAGTCAGGTGGCGGTCGGGTCTGAGAGGGTAGCCCGATGGCAGGTCAGGGCTCCCTCGCCGGC
Source organism: Actinomycetota bacterium (assembly GCA_005787665.1). The sequence goes on along the minus strand of SYAB01000112.1, from coordinate 7,346 downwards.
GGACCGTCGGCCTTTGACGATGAACAGTTCAGCAACGGCCGGGCCGCGGTCCGGATCGCCTCGGTCGCCGCGTTGGGCGGCCTGCTGTTCGGCTACGACAGCGCGGTGATCAACGGGGCCGTCGCCTCGATCCAGACCCACTTCGGCATCAGCAACGCCGCGCTGGGCTTCGCGGTCGCCTCGGCGTTGCTGGGTGCGGCGGCCGGCGCCATGACCGCGGGACGGCTGGCCGACCGGATCGGCCGTATCGCGGTGATGAAGGTCGCGGCCGTGCTGTTCTTCATCAGCGCCATCGGCGCGGGCATCTCCTCGAGTGTGATCGAGATCGTGGTCTTCCGGATCATCGGCGGTGTCGGCGTGGGCGTGGCCTCGGTGATCGCCCCGGCCTACATCGCCGAGACGTCCCCACCCCGGATCCGCGGTCGGCTCGGCTCCCTGCAACAACTCGCGATCGTCACCGGCATCTTCGCCTCGCTGGCCGTGGACTATGTCCTGGCCCGACTTGCGGGCGGGGCCGGCAAGGAACTGTGGCTGGGCCTGGAGGCCTGGCGCTGGATGTTCCTCGCGATGGCGCTGCCCGCGGTCCTCTACGGGGTGCTCGCCTACACCATTCCGGAGTCGCCGCGCTATCTCGTTGCGCGCCATCGCATTCCGGAAGCCCGCAAGGTGCTGACCCTGCTCCTGGGGGAGAAGAACCTCGAGATCACCCTTGATCGCATCCAGAGCACGCTGGCCGGCGAGGCCAAACCGTCGTGGCGCGACCTTCGCAAGCCCGGCGGCGGTGTCTACGGGATCGTCTGGGTGGGCCTGGGCCTGTCGATCTTCCAGCAGTTCGTCGGGATCAACGTCATCTTCTACTACTCCAACGTGCTGTGGGAGGCGGTTGGCTTCGACGAGAGCCAGTCGTTCGTCATCACCGTCATCACCTCGGTGGTCAACATCGCGACCACCCTGGTCGCGATCGCCCTGATCGACAAGATCGGCCGCAAGCCGCTGCTGCTGATCGGCTCAGCCGGGATGGCCATCACCCTGGCGACCATGGCGGTCATCTTCGGCACCGCCGAACAGGTCAACGGTGCGCCGCAACTCGAGGGCGCCGCGGGCCCCATCGCGCTGGTCGCGGCCAATCTGTTCGTGGTGGCGTTCGGAATGTCCTGGGGGCCGGTGGTCTGGGTGCTGTTGGGCGAGATGTTCCCCAACCGGATCCGGGCGGCCGCGCTGGGCCTGGCCGCGGCCGGCCAATGGACGGCCAACTGGCTGATCACCGTCACCTTCCCGGGACTGCGCAACGTGCTGGGCGCGGCCTACGGCTTCTACGCGCTGTGCGCGGTGCTCTCGCTGGTGTTCGTCTGGGTCTGGGTGCATGAGACCAAGGGTGTGGCGCTGGAGGACATGACCGCCGATCAGATGGCCTGAGCCGACCCGCCCGAAACCGCCGTGACGGCGGCTCGGAGGGCGTGGAACAATCCCGTGCCGTGAAGACCTTCGAGGAACTGTTCGCCGAGCTGGGCGAACGGGCCCGCACCCGGCCGCCCGGCAGCGCCACCGTCGCCGCCCTGGATGCCGGGATACACGGCCTGGGCAAGAAGATCCTCGAGGAGGCCGGCGAGGTGTGGCTGGCCGCCGAGCACGAGCCCGACGAGTCCCTCGCCGAGGAGATCAGCCAGTTGCTGTACTGGACACAGGTGCTGATGATCGCCCGCGGGCTGGAGCTCGACGACGTCTACCGGAAGCTGTAGGGACCGGCGATGTTGCGTGTCGCGGTCCCCAACAAGGGGGCGCTGTCGGAGTCGGCCGCCGAGATCCTCTCCGAGGCGGGCTACCGCCGGCGAACCGACCCCAAGGACCTCACCGTCATGGATCCGGTCAACGGGGTGGAGTTCTTCTTCCTGCGGCCCAAGGACATCGCGATCTACGTCGGGTCCGGTGATCTCGACGCCGGGATCACCGGCCGCGACCTGGCCGCCGAATCCGGTGCCCCGGTGCGCGAACGGCTGGCGTTGGGGTTCGGCTCGTCCAGCTTCCGCTACGCCGCGCCGGCCGGCCGGGTGTGGACCGTTGCCGACCTGGCAGGCAAGCGGATCGCCACCGCCTACCCGAACCTGGTGCGCAAGGACCTCGCCGCCCGGGGCGTCGAGGCGACGGTGATCCGCCTCGACGGCGCCGTGGAGATCTCGGTCCAACTCGGGGTCGCCGACGCGATCGCCGACGTCGTCGGCTCGGGGCGCACCCTGAGCCTGCACAGTCTGGCGGCCTTCGGTGAACCGCTGTGCGACTCCGAAGCGGTGCTGATCGAACGCGACGGCGGTGACGAGCGGTCCGGCAATCGGGCTGCCCGCGACCAGTTGGCCGCACGGGTGCAGGGCGTGGTCTTCGGACAGCAGTATCTGATGCTGGACTACGACTGCCCGCGCGCGCTCCTCGAGCGCGCCACCGCCATCACGCCGGGCCTGGAGTCGCCGACCATCGCGCCGCTGGCCGACCCGGAGTGGGTGGCGGTGCGCGCGCTGGTCCCGCGCCGCGAGGTCAACGCCATCATGGATGAGTTGGCGCGGATCGGCGCCAAGGCGATCCTGGCCTCCGACGTACGGTTCTGCCGGTTCTGAGCGTGCTAGCGTCCCGGGCATGACGCACGCGCTTGTCCTGCTGCTGGCCCTGCTGATCGGTGTGGTCGCCGGTTTGCGCGCCTTCATCGCACCGGCAGTGCTTGCCTGGGCGGCGCACCTGCAGTGGATCAACCTGGACGGCACCTGGGCGTCCTGGATGGGGCACTGGGCCACGGTGGCGGTCCTGACCGTGCTGGCGGTCGCCGAACTGATCAGCGATCAGATGCCGGCCATGCCCAGCCGCAAGTCCGCGCCCCCGTTTCTGGTGCGGCTGGCCTCCGGCGCCTTTGCGGGTGCGGTGCTGGGCACCGCGTGGGGCTACCGCTGGGGCAGCCTCGGCGCCGGGATGATCGGCGCCGTCATCGGGACCATCGGCGGCTACGAGGCTCGCACCCGACTGGTCGCGGCCAACGGCGGCCGGGACCGTCCGGTGGCGGTGGCCGAGGACGTGTTCGCGGCCACCGCGGGTGTGGCGGTCGCCTACGCCACCAGCCTGCTCTGAATCGTCCAATCGCCACCGGGGGCGGCGCCGACTGACCGATAATCGCCCGATGATCCGACGACTCGGCAGTGCCCTGGCCGGTGCGCTCATCGGCGCCACCGTGATCCTGTCCGGCACCGCCCATGCCGATGCGGCAGCCCCTTCGCTGCCGGTTTTCGTCCCGTACCCGTCGGGCTGGGCGCCGAACTACACCGTCTTCCCCTACAACCTGTGGCAGAGCCGGGTGACGCCCGAGCAGGTCATCGCCCAGCGCGACGCCTGCCAGTGGTTCAACGCCCAGTACGACACCCTGAGCAGCCAAGCCCTGGGTTTCCAGAATTTCCTCCGCGACCAGTACGACGTCTGGTCGGCTCCGGGCGTGCAGGCGGCGGCGGGCGTGGTGCGGGCCAACCTCGATCAGTCGACGGCCTTCCTCGACCCGAGGGTGCACACCCTCTACATCGTCAATTACCCGGACCAGAGCGAGTACTCACCGCTCTACAACGGTGACTCGTTCTACCACTTGTGGTTTCAGCTCACCCAGATCAGCGACAAGATCGCCCGGCAGGTGCCGGCCGGGCAGATCAACGCCAACACCGCCACGATGAACGTCTATGGCCGGGTGATCCGCGACTCGGGAGTCTGCAACGGGGCGTGAGCCTCAGAGGCCCCCGGTGTGGCAGGCTGAGCGGCTGTGACCGACCAGTCCGGGCCCGCCCGCAACACCGGCCCCTTCGTCGTCGGTGACCGTGTCCAGCTGACCGACGCCAAGGGCCGGCACTACACGATGATCCTTGCGTCCGGCGGTGAGTTTCACACCCACCGCGGGATCGTGGCGCACGACTCGGTGATCGGCGTGCCGGAGGGCAGTGTGGTCAAGGCCTCCGGCGGCGACGCGTTTCTGGTGCTGCGGCCGTTGCTGATCGACTACGTCCTGTCGATGCCGCGTGGCGCGCAGGTGATCTACCCCAAGGATGCCGCCCAGATCGTCCACGAGGGCGACGTGTTCCCCGGCGCTCGCGTCCTCGAGGCGGGCGCGGGCTCGGGTGCGCTCACCTGCTCGCTGCTGCGGGCGGTCGGCCCGGCCGGGCGGGTGATCTCCTACGAGGTCCGTGAGGACCACGCCGAACACGCCCGCCGCAACGTGGCGACGTTCTTCGGCGGGGAACCCGAGAACTGGGACCTGGTGATCGCCGACGTCAACGACGCCGCCGCGGAGTCCGCGCAGGGCGAGGCGTCGGTGGACCGGGTGGTGCTCGACATGCTGGCCCCGTGGGAGGTGCTGGACACGGTGGCGAAGGTACTGGTGCCCGGCGGTGTGCTGATCGTCTACGTCGCGACCGTCACCCAGCTGTCGAAGGCGGTGGAGGCGCTGCGCGAACAGCAGTGCTGGACCGAGCCCCGGTCGTGGGAGACGTTGCAGCGCGGCTGGAACGTGGTGGGACTGGCGGTACGCCCGGAGCACTCCATGCGCGGCCACACCGCATTCCTGATCTCGGCGCGCCGGCTGGCGCCGGGAACCGTCACCCCGACACCGCTGCGTAGGAAGGGGAGGGCAACGGCGGAGCGCTAGTCGCTCAGTCGTCGGAGCGGCTGAGCCCGCGCCCCGCCGAGAGCAGCTCGATTTCAGGTCGACTCGCGACGAGCCGTTCAGCGGCATCGAGGATGTCGACCACCTGACTGCGCGCACCGGCCACCGCCGCGACACCGATGCCGGCCCTGCGGTGCAGGTCCAGCGACCCGGTCTCGGCTGCTGACACCCCGAATCGGCGCCGCAGTTCGGCCACGATCGGACGCACCACCGCACGCTTCTCCTTGAGCGACCGCACGTCGCCGAGGAGCAGATCGAATTCCAGCCAGCCGATCCACATGGCCACTACGGCGGACCCGCCGGGCCCGGTGACCCGGCCGCGGCATGGGTCAGGGCGATCGCCATGAGACCTCGCCGCTGCGGCGGAACTCCATCGGGAAGACGAAGGGCTCGGGGTCTAGGTACATCTAGGCGCTGAAAATCCCCAGCACGGTCGAGGCCGAGGAGCGCGACAGTTTCCAGCCGCCCTGGTCGACGAAGGTGATGCTCTGGGTGGTCGGGGGCATGCCCGGACCCGAGGCGGTCACGCTGGCGGTCGCCACGCCCGGCCCGGCCGGCGTGATGCCGGCGACCGAGAAGTTCAACGGCACCTGACCCTTGGCCACGGCGTTGCGCATCAGGGCATCGGCGGTACGGGCCTCCAGTCGCCCGATACCTCCTTCGACCAGATAGGCCTTGCTGGCGAACGGCACACCGGGGTCGGCCAGTCCGGCCAGCACCCCGGTGAGTTGATCAGGGGTCGGAACGTCGGCGGCCGGGTCGAGGGGCAGCGGAACGCCGAAGACGACCGGCTGCACCGCCGGGGGTGCGGCCGGGGTGATCGAAACCACTGCCGTCGCTCCAACGGCGGCGCCGCCCGCGATTGCGGTGGCCGCCAGGCAGGTGGCGAGGAGTTTTACGGTCACGACTGTCCTTTCGATCGGCCCGACTCATCACAAAGGTTAACAGTGCGTCAGGGTGTCGACATTCTCTGAGCGCCCACGGTGGTTCAATCGCCGGTAGCGTTGGGGTGGCCACTGCACCAGTTTCGGTGTGGGGAAGGAGCCGGTAATGACTGAGTCGCACCGTTCTGACGATGATGCTGCCGAGTTGGAGCAGCTGCGCCGCGAGGCCGCGATCCTGCGGGAACAGCTACAGGATTCCGGCGGCGGCCAGCGCTCCGCGCGCGAGGTGGCGCAACTGGAGGCCCGGATCGACTCGTTGGCAACCCGCAACGCCAAATTGATGGACACCCTCAAGGACGCCCGCCAGCAGCTGCTGGCGCTGCGCGAGGAGGTCGATCGGCTGGGTCAACCGCCCAGCGGCTACGGAGTGCTGCTCGGCACCCACGACGACGACACCGTCGACGTGTTCACCTCCGGGCGCAAGATGCGGCTGACCTGCTCGCCCAATATCGAGGTCGGCACACTCAAGCAGGGCCAGACGGTGCGGCTCAACGAGGCCCTGACCGTCGTCGAGGCGGGCACTTTCGAGGCCGTGGGGGAGATCAGCACGTTGCGCGAGGTGCTCGCCGACGGGCACCGCGCGCTGGTGGTCGGGCATGCCGACGAGGAACGGATCGTCTGGCTGGCCGAGCCGCTGGTCGCGGCCGAGGATATGGACCCCGAGGTCGCCGAGGCGCTGGAGGACGACCTGCGCCCGCGCAAGCTTCGCCCGGGCGACTCCCTGCTGGTCGACACCAAGGCGGGATACGCCTTCGAGCGCATCCCCAAGGCCGAGGTCGAGGATCTCGTGCTCGAGGAGGTTCCCGACGTCTCCTACAGCGATATCGGCGGACTGACACGGCAGATCGAGCAGATCCGTGACGCCGTGGAACTGCCGTTCCTGCACAAGGAGCTCTACCGCGAGTACTCGCTGCGCCCGCCGAAGGGCGTGCTGCTCTACGGTCCGCCGGGGTGCGGCAAGACCCTCATCGCCAAGGCGGTGGCCAACTCGTTGGCCAAGAAGATGGCCGAGGTTCGCGGTGACGACGCCCGTGAGGCAAAGTCCTACTTCCTCAACATCAAGGGCCCGGAGCTGCTGAACAAGTTCGTCGGCGAGACCGAACGCCATATCCGGCTGATCTTCCAGCGGGCCCGGGAGAAGGCGTCCGAAGGCACCCCGGTGATCGTCTTCTTCGACGAGATGGACTCGATCTTCCGGACCCGCGGCACCGGGGTGAGCTCCGACGTCGAGACCACCGTGGTGCCTCAGCTGCTGAGCGAAATCGATGGCGTCGAGGGGCTGGAGAACGTCATCGTGATCGGCGCCTCCAACCGCGAGGACATGATCGACCCGGCCATCCTGCGGCCCGGCCGGCTGGATGTGAAGATCAAGATCGAACGCCCGGACGCCGAGGCCGCCCAGGACATCTTCAGCAAGTACCTCACCGAGAACCTGCCGATCAACTCCGACGATCTCGCCGAGTTCAGCGGCGATCGGGCGTTGTGCATCAAGGCGATGATCGAGAAGGTCGTCGACCGGATGTACGCCGAGATCGACGACAACCGGTTCCTCGAGGTCACCTACGCCAACGGCGACAAAGAGGTGATGTACTTCAAGGACTTCAACTCCGGGGCGATGATCCAGCACGTGGTGGACCGCTCCAAGAAGTACGCGATCAAGTCGGTCTTGGAAAGTGGCCAGCACGGTCTGCGGATCCAGCACCTGCTGGACTCCATCGTCGACG
>SYAB01000111.1 GCA_005787665.1 Actinomycetota bacterium | reverse complement strand
GCCGGCGGCTTCGCGCACCGGGCCAGGGTCGAGATGCGGTGGGTGGCCTCCGACGACTGCGAGACCGACGCCGGTGCGGCGGCGGTACTGGCCGACGTGCACGGTGTGCTCATCCCGGGTGGCTTCGGCATTCGGGGGATCGAGGGGAAGATCGGTGCCATCCGCTACGCCCGCCATCGCGGACTGCCGCTGCTGGGGCTGTGTCTGGGTCTGCAGTGCATCGTGATCGAAGCCGCCCGGTCCGTGGGTCTCGATGGTGCCAATTCCGCGGAATTCGATCCCGCCACAACCGATCCGGTGATCTCCACGATGGCCGAACAGCGGGATGCGGTGGCCGGCGACGCCGATCTCGGCGGCACCATGCGGTTGGGCGCCTACCCGGCCGTACTCGAACCGGGATCGGTGGTGGCCGAGGCGTACCAGTCGACGACCGTCTCCGAGCGGCACCGGCACCGCTACGAGGTGAACAACGCCTACCGGGACCGGATCGCCGAGAGCGGTCTGCGGTTCTCCGGCACCTCTCCGGACGGGCATCTGGTCGAGTTCGTGGAGTACCCCGCCGAGGTGCATCCTTTTCTGGTCGGCACCCAGGCTCACCCCGAACTCAAGAGCCGCCCGACCCGCCCGCATCCGCTGTTCGTCGCCTTCATCGGCGCAGCGATCGACTACAAGGCCGCCGAACGCCTGCCGGTGGAGATCCCCGAGACCCACCCGAACGGCAGGGAGCATCCCGAAGCCGCGCACCCGCTGCCCGATCACGCCCGTGGCTGACCACGAATTCGAGACCGTCGGATCCGAAACCGTCTACCGGGGAACGATTATCGCGTTGCGCACCGACGAGGTGCGGATGCCCGGCGGCGACACCGCGATCCGGGAGGTTGTCGAACACTACGGAGCGGTGGCGGTCGCCGCGGTTGACGATGCCGAACAGTTGGCCATGGTCTACCAGTACCGGCACTCGCTGGGACGTCGGCTGTGGGAGCTGCCCGCCGGTCTGCTCGACGCGCCGGGAGAGGACCCTGCCGAGGCGGCCGCCCGCGAACTGCGGGAGGAGACCGGACTGGTGGCCGCGGACTGGCAGGTGCTGGTCGATGTGGCGTCCTCACCCGGATTCTGCGACGAGACGGTTCGGGTGTATCTGGCACGCGGTCTGCGCCAGGTGGGCCGTCCCGAGGCCACCCACGAGGAAGCCGACCTCACGGTGCACTGGCTGGGCGTGCGGGAGGCCGCCGACCGCGTGCTCAGCGGCGAGATCGTCAACGCCACCGCAGCAGTGGGCGTGCTGGCTGCGCACGCGGTGATCGTCGACGGCCGGCCGACCCGCCCGGTCGACGCCGAGTGGCCGGACCGGCCGTCGGCCTTCGCGGCACGCGGGGAGCAGAAGTGACGATCATCTCCGCCGACGCCCCGGGGCGCTGTTCGTCCCTCGACGGGCAGGTACAGAGCTACCTCGACCACCTGACGATCGAGCGCGGGGTCGCCGCCAACACCATCAGTTCCTACCGCCGCGACCTGCGCCGCTACCTCGAGCATCTGGCGGCGCGCGGCGTCACCGACCTGCGTGACACCGCCGAGGCCGACGTCAGCGAGTTTCTGGTGGCGCTGCGCCGCGGTGACCCGGACGCCGGTGCGGCCCCGCTGTCGGCGGTGTCGGCGGCGCGGGCGTTGATCGCGGTGCGCGGTCTGCACCGCTTCGCCGCCGCCGAGGGCATCATCGACCTCGACGTGGCCCGGGCGGTGAAACCCCCGACCCCGGGTCGGCGGCTCCCCAAGAGCCTCGCGCTCGACGAGGTGCTGGCCCTGCTGGACGGCGCCGGCGGCGATTCGCCCAGCGACGGCCCCCTGACGTTGCGCAACCGCGCGCTGCTGGAACTGCTGTACTCGACCGGCGCGCGCATCTCCGAGGCAGTCGGCCTGGACGTCGACGACCTCGACACCCAGGCCCGCTCGGCGCTGCTGCGCGGAAAGGGCGGCAAGCAACGTCTGGTGCCGGTGGGCCGGCCGGCCATCGCCGCACTGGACGCCTATTTGGTGCGCGGCCGGCCCGACCTGGCGCGCCGGGGACAGGGCGGGGGTGCGATCTTCCTCAACGCCCGCGGTGGCCGGTTATCCCGGCAGAGCGCCTGGCAGGTGCTTCAGGACGCCGCCGAGCGGGCCGGCATCACCGCGGCGGTGTCCCCGCACACCCTGCGACACTCCTTTGCCACCCATCTGCTCGACGGCGGCGCGGACGTGCGCGTGGTCCAGGAACTGCTGGGCCACGCTTCGGTGACCACCACCCAGATCTACACCCTGGTCACCGTCAATGCCCTGCGGGAGGTGTGGGCGGGGGCGCATCCGAGGGCCTGAGCCCCGCCGTCCGTCCTGCATGGCTAGACTTTGCGCCGATGTTCGCCACGCCGCCGATCCGCCTGATCCGGGCGGCCTGTCCAGGAGATGCGGCGTGACCGACGAGCACAACGAGCCCCCGATCGGCTTGACCGGCCGCCCGCCCCGGGCCGTCCCCGAACCGGCACCGCTGAGCAGCCATGGACCCGCGGTGGTCATCTCCATGTGCACCCAGAAGGGCGGGGTCGGCAAGACCACCTC
>SYAB01000110.1 GCA_005787665.1 Actinomycetota bacterium | reverse complement strand
TAGCCGAGCACATCCTGCACGTAGAGCCCGATCATCACCGTCAGCGTCAGCAGCACCCCGCCGGCCAGGAACAGCGAGACGAACGTCGCGACCCGGTTGCGGTCGCGGAACAGCGTCAGCGGCACCAGCGGGTGGTCGGCCCTGCGTTCGACCGCCAGGAAGGAGATGCCCAGCGCCACCGCGGCCACCCCCGCACCGATCACCCATGGATCGGCCCATCCGCGTGCAGGTCCCTGGGTGAACACCAGCACCGCCGCCGTACAGCCGAGGGTGGCCACCAGCGCACCGGTGATATCGAGCTTCAGCCGCTCGTGGCGGGTCTCCTCGAGCCGGGTGAGCGCGATCCAGATGATCAGAACCCCGATCGGGAAGTTGATCAGGAAGGCCAGCCGCCAGGAGATGACCGTCAGCGCTCCCCCGACCACCAGGCCCAGCACCGAGCCGAGTCCCTGCATCGCCGCCGACATCGCCATCGCCTGGTTTCGGGCGTGGCCGACGGCATAGGTGGTGGCGATCAGCGCCAACCCGGTGGGGGCCGCCACCGCCGCCCCGATGCCCTGGACCGCGCGGGCCGCGATGAGCAGCGGGCCGTCGGTGGCCAGACCACAGGCCATCGAGGCGATGGTGAACACCCCGACGCCGGAGATGAACGCCCGCTTGTGCCCGATTGCGTCGCCGACCCTGCCACCGAGCAGCAGCAGACCACCGAAGGTCAGCACATAGGCGGTGATCACCCAACTCTTGGCGGCTTCGGAAAGGTCCAGATCCGCCTGCATTCGGGGTAGCGCGACGATCACGATGGTGCCGTCCAGCGTGGACATCAACTGCATCCCGGTGATCGCGATGATCGCCACGCCGAGCACGCTGGAGGCAAGTGGTCTGGCCGGCGGTTCGGGAACACTCACGCCGGCCATGGGTAGCTACCCTACCCAGGCACGACCCGTCGAGCTAAAGCTCTCGGCGTCGTCCGCCCGATTCGACCCGTCGAGCTAAAGCTCTCCGGCGTCGATCGCCTCCTTGACCTCCTGGGCATGCGCCACCTGCTGCGCGGTGTAGCCGATGAACAGCGCGACCGCGCCGACGACGACGGCCACGCCGGCCACCCAGAGCAGTCCGTAGGTGTAGCCCTGGTCCAGGGCGTGGAGCTGTTCGGGGTTCATGCGCTTGACCGGGCCGGTGGTGCCGCCCAGGTACAGCGTCCGGGAGGTGATGACCGCCTGAATGATGGCCAGCACGACCGGGCCGCCCAGGTTCTGCAGCATCAGCGCGATCGCCGACACCGGGCCGATCTGGTCGAAGCCCACCCCCGCGATGGCCGAGACGGTCAACGGCACCACGATCATCCCGATGCCGAGGCCGCCGACGACGATCGGAATCACCAGGTTCGGGAAGTAGGGGATCCCGGCGTCCAGCGTCGAGCCGTACAGCATCGCTCCCAGCACCAGCACGCCGCCGGCGATCACCAGCAGCCGGGGCGCGAACAGCGAGACCAGCTGCGAGGAGACGCCCAGGCCGACACCGAGGGCGACCACGAAGGGGATGAAGCCGACGCCGGCGCGCAGCGCGCTGTAGCCGAGGATGTCCTGGACGTAGAGCCCGATCAGCACCGTGAGGGTGAACATCACCCCGCCGGCCAGGAAGATCGCGGCGAAAGTCGCCAGCCGGTTGCGGTCACGGAACAGCTCGAAGGGCACGACCGGGTTGATCGCGGTGCGCTCCACCAGCACGAAGGCGGCGAACGCCAGCACGGCGGCGACTCCGGCGCCGATCGTCGACGGTGAGAGCCAGCCGTTCTCCGGGGCCTGCGCGAAGCCGAACACCGCGGCGGTACAGGCCACCGTCGCCAGCAACGCACCCGCCGCATCCAGCTTCAGCCGCTCACGGTGGGTTTCGCGCAGGGTGGTGTGCGCCAGGTAGATGACCAGCAGGCCGATCGGCACGTTGACCAGGAACGCCAGTCGCCAGGACCATTCGGTCAACGCACCACCGACGACCAGGCCCATCACCGATCCGATACCGGTCATGGCCGCGAACACCGCCGTGGCGGCATTACGGGCCGGGCCCTTGGAGAAGGTGGTGGCCACCAGCGCCAACCCGGTCGGCGAGGCGATCGCAGCGCCGACGCCCTGCAGCAGCCGGGCGACCACCAGCGTGGCTTCGTCCCAGGCGATGCCGCACAGCACCGAGGCGATGATGAACAGCGATACCCCGACGATGAAGGTCCGCTTGCGCCCGATGGTGTCGCCGAGCCGGCCGCCGAGCAGCATCAGTCCGCCGAACGTCAGGACGTAAGCGGTGATCACCCAGCTGCGGCCGGCATCGGAGAGGCCGAGCTCATCCTGAATCTTGGGGAGAGCCACGATCGCAACCGTGCTGTCCATGGTGGCCAGGAGCTGCATGCCGCCGATCGCGAAGACCGCGGCGAGGAATCGCGGCGAGGGCAGCCACGACGCCGGACCGGACTTCGCCAGCTCGGCCGAGCGCATCGGAACCAACCCGGAATCCGCGGCGTTCGGGGAGCCGGCGCCGGTCGCCCTTTCGAAGGGTGCCGTGCGCTCAGCGTCGTCGAGTGCCGTCATAACGGACTAGCCTACCGCAAAATTAAGAAGACTTTAAAGTCTCGATCGAGTCTCGAACCCGGCGACCGGGCCGATCACGATGATCGCCGGTGGCCGAATCCCCTCTGCGCGGATGCGTTCGGGCACGTCAGCGAGGGTGGTGCGGAGGATTCGTTCCGCTGCGGTGGTCCCGTGCTGGACCACCAGGACGGGCGTCTGTGGGGGCCGGCCACCGCGGATGAGAACGTCGGCGAACAGTTCGATGCGTTCGACGCCCATCAGCAGGACCAGGGTCCCGGACAGCTTCGCCAGGGCGTCCCATTGCACCAGGGACTCCGGGTCGTCGGGGGCGAGATGCCCGCTGACCACGACGAACTCGTGGTTGACGGCCCGGTGGGTGACCGGGACGCCGGCCATCGCCGGTACCGCGATGGCGCTGGTGACACCCGGGACCACGGTGACCGGGATCCCCGCTTCGGCACAGGCCAGGACTTCCTCGTAGCCGCGGGCGAAGACGAACGGGTCCCCGCCCTTGAGTCGCACCACGAACTGCCCGGCCCGGGCCCGTTCGATGAGAACCTCGTTGATGGCCTCCTGGGCCATCGCCCGGCCGTACGGGATCTTGGCGGCGTCGATGACCTCGACGTTCGGCGGCAGCTCGGCAAGCAACTCCGGTGGTGCCAGCCGGTCGGCGACTACGACGTCTGCATGGGCGAGCAGGCGACGACCCCGGACAGTGATCAGTTCGGGGTCCCCGGGTCCGCCGCCGACCAGGGCCACGCCGCCGGCGATCACGTCGGACGCGGTGGCGGCCACCACGTCGGGGGCGATACGGCCCTGCTGGAACGCCTCTCTGATCGCCGAGCGGACCGCCGCCGAGCGCCGGTGTTCACCGCCGGCCAGTACCCCGACCAGCAGACCCTCGTAGTCGAAGGAAGCCGGCGTCACCGCGGTGCCCTCCCGTCCGGCGTCGGCACGAACGCAGAACACCTGACGGCGCTCCGCCTCGGCCACCACGGCGGCGTTCACCGCCGGGTCGTCGGTCGCCGCGATGGCGTACCAGGCACCGCTGAGATCGCCGTCGCGGTAGTCCCGCAGTTGCAAGGTGATTCCCGGCTGCTGTTCGGCCAGGGCCTCCACCGCCGGGGTCGCCGCCCGGGCGATGACATGCACATCGGCGCCGTGCGAGATCAGGACCGGCACCCGGCGCTGCGCCACCGTTCCGCCGCCGATCACGACGACCTTCTTGCCGGCCAGTCGCAACCCGACCAGGTAGGCGTTCTCGGACACCGCCCGAGCCTAGTGAACCGGTCCGCGGCGCGCGTACTCGACGAACCGCCGGACCGAGCCGGGATGCGCTGCCGGATGGGTGTGCAGGTAGGACGCGTGCACTCCGGCCCGCACGGCACCCTCGGCCCGGGCCGGTCCGCCGGACCGCCCGATCAGCCACGCCGGCTCGGTGGGACCGGCGAATTCCACTGTGGTGCGGTGGAATTCATGGCCGGTCACCCGCTGGCCGGCCGGGTGCAGCGGCGAGTCCGTCGGCGCCACGGCGTCGCGGTAACCGAGGGTGAGACGCGGGGTGAAGACGGCCGAGCCGGCGATCACCCCGCACATCGGGTGCCCGTCGAGATCGGACATCAGATACGTCAGACCGCCACACTCGGCGTGCACCGGCGCGGTCGCGGCCAGCGCCCGGATCTGGGCGCGCAGCGTCTCGTTGGCGGCGATCTGCCCGGGGTACTGCTCGGGGAAGCCGCCGGGCAGCACCAGCGCGGCGGCCCGCTCCGGTAGCGGGTCGGACAGCGGATCGAAGACCGCCACCTCCGCTCCGGCCGCACGCAGCAACTCGGCGTGCTCGGCGTAGCCGAAGCTGAACGCCCGCCCCGATGCCATCGCCACCACCGGCCGGCCCCCCACCGGTTCTCCGACCGCCGTCTCGGGGGACCAGCCCTGGCCGGGCACCGCCGATCGGGCGAGCGCCAGCACGGCGGCGAGGTCGACATGGCGGGCGATCAGATCGGACATCGCGGCCACCGCGTCCTCGCCCCGCTGCCCGTGTTCGACCGCGGTCACCAGACCCAGGTGCCGTGACGGCACCGACAGGTCCTCCCGGCGCGGCACCGCGCCGAGCACCGTCACCCCCACCGACTCGCACGCCTGACGCAGCACCAGTTCGTGGCGGGCCGAACCCACCCGGTTGAGGATCACCCCGGCGATGCGAATCTCCGCATGAAAGCTGGCCAGGCCGTGCAGCACCGCCGCGGCGGTCTGGCTCTGCCCGCGACCGTCGATCACCAGCAGCACCGGGGCACCCAACATCCGAGCGACCTGCGCGGTGGAACCCCGGGCCGGAACCGTGAAGTGATCGTCGATACGGCCGTCGTAGAGTCCCATCACCCCTTCGACGACGGCGATATCGGCATCGCGCGCCCCGTGCCGGTAGAGCGGTCCGATCAGATCCTCGCCGACCAGGACCGGGTCGAGGTTGCGGCCCGGACGCCCCGCCGCCAGCGCGTGGTAGCCGGGATCGATGAAGTCCGGTCCGACCTTGAACGGGGCGACGCGATGACCGGCAGCACGCAGCGCACCGATCAATCCCGTTGCGATGGTGGTCTTTCCGGTACCCGAGGCCGGGGCGGCAATGACGACCGCTGGTGCGGTGCTCACCACTCGACGCCGCGCTGGCCCTTGCGGCCGGTGTCCATCGGATGCTTGATCTTGGCCATCTCGGTGACCAGGTCGGCGGCGTCGAGCAGCGGCTGCGGCGCATCGCGGCCGGTGATGACGACATGCTGACGGCCGGGACGGCTGCCGAGCACCTCCAGCACTTCCCCGGTGTCCACCCAGCCCCACCGGAGCGGGTAGGTGAACTCGTCGAGAACGTAGAAGTCGTGGCGTTGCTGGGCGAGGCGACGCACGATCTCCTGCCAGCCCTCGGCGGCGGCGGCGGCGTGATCCTCTGCCGTTCCCGGCTTACGCGACCACGACCAGCCCGCACCCATCTTGTGCCACTGCACCGGCCCCCCGACGCCCGTCTCGGTGTGCAGTCGGCCGAGGTGTTCGAACGCCGACTCCTCCCCCACCCGCCATTTGGCACTCTTGACGAACTGGAAAACCGCGACGCTGAGACCGGCGTTCCACGCGCGCAGCGCCATCCCGAACGCAGCGGTCGACTTGCCCTTGCCCGCACCGGTGTGTACCGCCAGGATCGCCGCGCTGCGGCGGGCCCGGGTGGTCAGCCCGTCGTCGGGAACGACGGAGGGTCGGCCCTGTGGCATCAGCGGCGACCCGTCACGCGGCCCGGCGCACGGCCCGCGCCAGTGCGTCGGCGCGCAACTGCTCGAGCCGCAGAACCGGCGCGCCGAGTTGGGCGGCGAGCTCGGCGGCAAGGCCGAGTCGCACGTAGGAGGTCTCGCAGTCGAGCACCACCGCCGCGACGGCTTCGGCCCGCAGCCGGGCCGCGGCGATCCGGCTGCGCTGCAACGGATCCGGACCCGAGGTGGCGCGCCCGTCGGTGATCACCACCACCAGTGGCCGACGCGAGCGGTCCCGCGCACGTTCCCGCACCACCACGTCCCGGGCGGCCAACAAGCCCTCGGCCAGCGGGGTGGTGCCACCGGTGTCCAGGCCGGAAAGTCGGCGGGCCGCGATGTGCGCCGAGCCGGTGGGCGGCAACACCAGGCGTGCGCCGCCGGCCCGGAAGGTGATCACCGCCACCTTGTCGCGGCGCTGGTAGGCATCGCGCAGCAGCGACAGTGCGGCCCCGGTGACCGCCGCCATCCGGTCGCGGGCCGCCATCGACCCCGAGGCGTCGACGACGAAGATCACCAGGTTGCCCTCTCGACCGACCCGCAGCGCGCGCCGCACGTCCTGGGGATTCGGGCGCGGCGGTCCCGCGTCCTGCCGTCGTCCCGCGGCGGCGAGCACCGTGGCGAACAGGTGCACCCCATGGCCCTCCTCG
Organism: Actinomycetota bacterium; assembly: GCA_005787665.1. The sequence goes on along the minus strand of SYAB01000110.1, from coordinate 699 downwards.
GGCGTGCGGCCCGCACCCACCGTCGCGCCCGCGGAGTTACGGGCCGGCGATCGGCGACCGGCCTGCCCCTCCCCGACACCCGGAACCGTCAGCGCCCTGGTCCGGAAGGCCGGTGCGGGCGCGGCGGCGGGACGGGGCGCCGAGCCGGACCCGGTGGCACCGCCCTGGCCGGCGTCGGGCCCGGTCTGCGGGCCGTCGACCGGCGGGTCGGGGTCCTCGTCGGGGCCGCCGTCCTCGTCGGCCGGACCCGACGACCGGGACAGGGCCTCGTCGAGGTGGGCCGGGTCGATACCGGGGTCGTCGAACGGGTCGCGGCGGCGGCGGTGCGGTAGCGCGAGCTCGGCCGCGACCCTGATGTCCTGCTCGGCGACGGTATCGGCCCCGCGCCAGGCCGCGTGCGCTATCGCGGTGCGAGCCACCACCAGGTCGGCGCGCATCCCGTCGACGTCGAAGGCCGCGCACAACGCGGCAATCCGGTCGACCTCCCGTCCGGGCAACTCGACCTCGCCCACCCGGATTCGGGCGGCGGCGATCCGTCCCGCCAGTTCGCTGTCCCGGTCGGCGTAACGGGCGGCGAACCCGGCCGGGTCGGTCTCATAGGCCAGGCGCGCGCGGATGACCTCCCCGCGCACCGCCACGTCACGGGAGGCCGCCACGTCGACGGCCAGGCCGAACCGGTCGAGCAATTGGGGGCGCAGT
>SYAB01000109.1 GCA_005787665.1 Actinomycetota bacterium | reverse complement strand
TCCACACCCGCCGAGTTGGCTGAAATCCTCACCGAAACAGGCCGTGGCGCATCGGAGTTCACCGTGCTGGAACAACTCGGTGGCCCGGGGGAGCGGATCCGCTCGGGCCCGGCCGAGGCGTGGTCGGCCGGGCCACCGCCGGATATCGACGACCTCAACGTCATCGCCGTGGAGTACCGGCCGGACGAACGAAGCGGGGGCAGGTTGCCCGATGACGTTCTGCTCCACGACGGTCAGATCACCAAGCAGACGGTGCGCGCGGTGCCCCTCGCCGCGCTCGCGCCTCGGCCGGGTGAGCTGCTCTGGGACGTCGGATCGGGCTCGGGGAGCATCGCCGTCGAGTGGTGTCGCAGCGAATCGGGCTGCCGTGCAGTGGCATTCGAGAAAGATGCACAGCGTCGCGATCGGATCGTCGCCAATGCCCGCAACTTCGGTGCCGATGTCGAGGTCCGGGCTGGGGCACCGGAGGACTTCGAGGGTGTGGCGCAGCCGGATGTGATCTTCGTCGGAGGCGGACTGACCGCTCCGGGAATGGTCGAGGCCTGTCTCGCGCGGTTGCCCGGTGGCGGTCGGCTGGTGGCCAACGCGGTCACTGCGGAGTCTGAAGCTCTTCTGGTGGGTTGGCATTCACGGCTCGGAGGTGAGCTCCGGCGCTTTCAGCACTATCAGGGCGAGCCATTGGGGGGTTTCACCGGCTGGCGTCCGCAGATGCCGATCACCCAGTGGCTGCTGACGGTAAAGGCCGTGACACCGCAGTGACGGTGTACTTCATCGGTGCCGGCCCGGGTGCGGCGGACCTGATCACCGTCCGCGGCCAGCGACTGCTCCAGCGCTGCGAGGTTTGCCTGTACGCGGGCTCGATCATGCCCACCGACCTGCTCGCCGAATGCCCGGCCGGCGCGCGCATCGTCAACACCGGTCCGCTGACACTGGATCAGATCATCGATGAGATCGCCGCGGCCGACGCTGCGGGCCACGACGTCGCACGGTTGCACTCGGGCGATCCTGGGCTCTACAGCGCTATCGCCGAGCAGTGCCGTCGGCTCGACGCACGGGGAATCGGCTACGAGATCGTCCCGGGCGTGCCCTCCTTCACCGCCGCCGCCGCCGCACTGGGCAGGGAACTGACCGTGCCCGGCGTGGCACAGACAGTAATCCTGACCCGGGTCGCCACGCTGTCCAGCGCGATGCCTGACGGTGAGGACCTGACGACGCTCGCGGCGCACCGGGCCACGCTGGTGATCCACCTCGCGGCCCACCGTATCGACGAGATCGTGCCGCAACTGCTGGCGGGTGGCTACCGGCCCGATACCCCGGCCGCGGTCGTCGCGTTCGCGAGTTGGCCGCAAGAGGTGATCCTGCGCGGCACACTGGCTGACATCGCCGGCCAGATGCATGATGCCGCGATCACCCGCACCGCGGTGATCGTCGTCGGCGATGTGCTTGCGGCCGAGGGCTTCACCGACAGTTACCTGTATTCGTCCGGGCGCACCCGGGGAGACCGGCACTGATGAGAGTGCTGCTGCTCGGTGGTACAGCTGAGGCGCGGGCACTGGCGGAACTGCTGCATGCAAAGGTCGACATCATCAGCTCACTGGCAGGCCGGGTGCCTGATCCGGCGCTTCCGGTCGGCCCGGTACGCATCGGTGGTTTCGGTGGTATCGACGGATTGCGCGACTGGCTCGTCGATAACGGCATCACCGCTGTTATCGATGCCACCCACCCATTCGCGGCGACCATCACCGCCAACGCCGCGGCAGCCTGTGCCGGACTTGATCTGCCGCATCTGGTGCTCAGCCGGCCGCCGTGGGATCCGGCCGATGCGACGGTGGTCGCCAGTGATACCGAGGCAGCGGTAATCATTGCCAACAAGGGTTATTCGCGGGTGTTCCTGACCACCGGCCGGTCCGGCGTCGCCGCGTTCTCCGACAGCGACGCCTGGTTCCTGATCCGGGTGGTGACTGCGCCCGATTTCGGCTCGCTTCCCCGCAACCATGAGCTTCTGCTATCGCGCGGGCCCTATGACTACGGCGACGAGCGCGAACTGTTGCGCAGCAGGGGTATCGAGGTGCTGGTGACCAAGAACAGCGGGGGAGCGATGACCCGGGCCAAACTCGACGCGGCGAGTTCCCTCGGTGCGGACGTGCTGATGATTCAGCGACCGGCGCTTCCCGACGGTGTGGCGGTCGTCAATTCGGTACAGGATGCCGTGGCGTGGGCGCTCAGCCCGGGTAACGCCTAGGTGTGAACACGGTGTCACCGGCCGCCGCGGTGTACCACTGGGTCTGGGACGAGCCCACGATCAGCAGGCAGCGCATGTCGACATCGGCGGGATCGCGATCTGCCAACCGGACCACCTTCACCGATTCGTCGGGCCCGGACACGTCGCGGCCGATCACCACCGGAGTGCCGGCGTCGCGATGCTCCAGCAACAGGTCCCGCATCGCGGCGACCTGCCAGATACGGCTCTTCGACGCCGGGTTGTAGATCGCCAGCACCAAGTCGGCGGTGGCTGCCGCGGAGAGTCGCGCGGCGATGACCTCCCACGGCTTGAGTCGGTCGGACAGCGAGAGCACTGCGTAGTCATGGCCAAGTGGCGCCCCGACCCTGCTGGCCACCGCCTGGGCGGCGGTCATCGCCGGGATCACCCGGACGGCAACGTTCGGCCATTGCTTGGCTTCCTCCAGCACTGCGGTGGCCATGGCGAAAACCCCTGGGTCACCGGATGATACGACCGCCACCGCGCGGCCCTGCTCGGCCAGTTCGCAGGCAAGTCGAGCGCGCTGCGGTTCGTCACTGTTATCGGATGGATGGCGGCGCTGTCCGGGACGGATCGGTACCCGATCCAGATAGGGGCCGTAGCCGATGAGATCGGTGGCGGCGGCCAGTTCGCGTAGGCTCTGCGGCGTCATCCAGTCGACGTCGCCCGGGCCCAGTCCGACGACCGCGACGGTTCCCGTGCGTGGGGCCACCCGGGTGGTGCGGCCATCACCCGGAACAACGGCGACCGAGAAGTACGGCACCTGGGTGTCATCGACGTCAGCAGCGGGCATGACCCGCTGACCCTCGCTGCTCGCTCGCTCGACGTAGATCGCCTCATCGAGCCGGCCAGCCAGTGAAAGCGCCTCGCGCACTTGCCGATACGTGCGTCCCAGCTTCATGATCACAGCGGCGTCGGTATCGGCGAGGCGGCGAGCGAGTTCGCTGACCGGGAGGGTGCCGGGCAACACCGACAGCACCTCGTCGCCGGTCGCAAGGGGAGTGCCGATCGCCGCCGAGGCCGCGCTCACCGATGTCACGCCGGGAACAATCACCGCGGTGAATCGCTCGGCCAGCCGGGTATGCATATGCATGTAGGAGCTGTAGAACAACGGATCACCTTCAGCGAGCAGCGCAACATCTCGACCGGCGTCCAGGTGCGCGGCAATGCGATCGGAGGCGTGTGCGTAGAAGTCCTCCATCGCGCCGTCGTATCCGCCGACGTGATCGGTGTCCCCGGTGGTCACCGGGTAGATCAGATGCTCCTCGATCTGACCTTCGCGGAAATACGGTTCGGCGATGGCGCGGGCGATGCTGCGACCGTGACGTGCGCTGTGGTACGCCACCACGTCGGCTTCACCGATAATCCGGGCCGCTTTGACGGTCACCAGTTCCGGGTCACCCGGCCCCAGGCCAACACCGAACAACGTTCCTTTTTTCATTCGCGGGCACTCGCGATCGCGTTGACGGCGGCCGCCGCCATCGCACTGCCGCCACGACGGCCTTCGACCACCAGATAATCCATCCCGCGCGGGTTGTCGATCAGTTCCTGTTTGGACTGGGCCGATCCGACGAATCCCACCGGCCCGCCGAGCACCGCCACCGGAGCGGGCATGCCGTCGTCGATGAGTTCGAGTAACCGGAACAGTGCAGTCGGTGCATTGCCGATCGCCAGGACCGCGCCGCCCATCCGGTCGGCCCACAACTCCACGCCGGCCGCCGACCGAGTGGTGTCGCGGCGTTGCGCGAGATCGGCCGCGCGGGGATCGGCGACCAGGGATACCACTTCGTGAGCAGCGGGCAACCGCGCCGCGGTGCTACCGGCGGCCACCATCGACGAATCGCACAGGATCGGAGCACCGGCGGCCAGTGCCGTATGGG
>SYAB01000108.1 GCA_005787665.1 Actinomycetota bacterium | reverse complement strand
TACGCCACGGCCAAGGTCAACAAGGCCAGCCGCGGTGGCGGTGGGGGCGGCGGGTTCGGCGGTGGCGGCGGCGGTTCGCGGCCGGCGGCGACTCAGCAGACCGAGGACCCGTGGGGCAGCGCGCCCGCGTCGGGCTCCTTCGGCGGTAGCGACGACGAGCCCCCTTTCTGATCCCTTCGCGCGCCTACGCGCACCCATTCGAGAACGAAAGTGATTGACAGATGAAGGCCAAACCCACCAAGCGGCGTCCCGCACCGGACAAGCCGATCAAGACTCGCAAGTGCGTGTTCTGCTCCAAGAAGGGCAAGAGTCAGAACATCGACTACAAGGACACCGCGTTGCTGCGGACCTATATCAGTGAGCGCGGGAAGATCCGCGCGCGCCGGGTGACCGGCAACTGCGTCCAGCATCAGCGCGATATCGCCATCGCCGTCAAGAACGCCCGCGAGGTCGCCTTGCTGCCGTTCACCTCGACGACGCGCTAGATCGACTCGGAACGGAGCTTCACGACATGAAATTGATCCTCACCGCCGAGGTCGACCACCTCGGTGCCGCCGGCGAGACCGTCGAGGTCAAGGACGGGTACGGACGTAACTACCTGCTGCCCCGCGGCCTGGCCATCGTGGCCACCCGTGGCGCGCAGAAGCAGGCTGACGACATCCGCCGGTCCCGCGATGCCAGGACCGTGCGCGACCGCGAGCACGCCGAGGAGATCAAGGCCGCCATCGCGGCTCTCGGTCCGATCGCTCTCGCCGTCAAGACCCACGACTCCGGCAAGTTGTTCGGCTCGGTGACGGCCAACGACATCGCCGCGGCGATCAAGAAGGCCGGTGGTCCGAGCATTGACAAGCGTTCGGTCAACCTGCCCAAGGCTCATATCAAGGAGACCGGCAGCCACACGGTCACAGTGCATCTGCACCCCGAGGTGGATGCCGTGGTCACCCTGGAGGTCACGGCCGCCGGCGCATAACTCGACCTACGGAATCCCCGGTGCCGACCGCTCGTCGCGCCGGGGATTTTTCGTTGCTCCGGCGAACTCGTGAGTATGGCCTGACCGCAGCTAACGTAACCCCTCGTTAACTGCCTGCACAGGCCGCTGCAACACAACACGCCCGAAACGGCTACCCGGCCCGACACGCCGATGCACTTCTCATCCACAGAGCGGCGGTACCGCTAATCTGCGGTTTACATGGAAAGACGCGCTCTCATTTCACAGTGATGCACAGGTTGTCCACAACCCGCCAACACGGTTACGCGCAAGTATCCACAGGCCGCTAACAGGTTGGTGAACAGACCCGGTTTGCGGTGGCCCCAGCAACGTTTACCGTTTCCACTCGGCGGTCATGCCCGATGCTTCGGCATCCGTAGTTGTCGGGGCGCGGTTCTACCGTGAAGGCCACCGGGACGAACCTATGTTCGATGCATGAGAGAAGGTGGGGGAGCTACATGGCGGTCGTCGATGATCTCGGGCAGCCGGGTTCGCAGGTCCAGGCCCCCGCCGAGGATTTCGGCCGGCAGCCGCCTCAGGACCTTGCCGCCGAACAGTCTGTGCTGGGCGGCATGTTGCTCAGTAAGGATGCGATCGCCGACGTGCTGGAGCGGCTGCGGCCCGGAGACTTCTACCGACCGGCCCATCAGAACGTTTACGACGCCATCCTGGATCTCTACGGCCGCGGGGAGCCTGCCGACGCGGTCACCGTCGCCGCCGAACTGGACCGCCGCGGCCTGCTGCGCCGGATCGGCGGAGCGCCCTATCTGCACACGCTGATCTCCACGGTGCCCACCGCGGCCAACGCCGGGTACTACGCGGGCATCGTGGCCGAGAAGGCGCTGTTGCGCCGGCTCGTGGAGGCAGGCACCCGGGTGGTGCAGTACGGCTACGCCGGTGCCGAGGGTGCCGACGTCAATGAGATCGTCGATCGGGCCCAGGCCGAGATCTATGACGTGACCGAGCGGCGCACCGCCGAGGATTTCGTGCCACTGGAAGCCCTGCTGCAGCCGACGATGGACGAGATCGACGCGATCGCCTCCAACGGCGGTATCGCGCGAGGCGTGCCGACCGGTTTCACCGAACTTGACGAGTTGACCAATGGGCTGCATGCCGGACAGATGATCGTGATCGCGGCCAGGCCGGGCATGGGCAAGGCACTCAAGCTTGACACCCCGCTGCCGACACCGACCGGGTGGACGACTATGGGCCAGGTCGCCGTCGGTGATTGGCTCATCGGCGCGGACGGCAAGCCGACGCGTGTGGTTGCTGCGACAGAGGTGATGCTGGGCCGTCCTTGCTACGAGGTCGAGTTCTCCGACGGTTCGGCGATCGTGGCCGATGCCGATCATCAGTGGCCGACGTTGCGAGGCATCGTGGTGACGGCTCAACTTGAGATCGGTGCGGACGTCGTGTCGGCCCTTGGCGCGCGACGGTTGGTGGGTGCCGGCGGACCGACCGTCGCCACCCGGGAGTTCGGCGTCGTCGACGTCCGCTCTGTTGCAAGCGTGCCGGTCCGATGCGTCGAGGTCGACAACGACGACCACCTCTACCTCGCCGGCCGCGGGATGATCCCCACTCACAACTCCACGCTGGGCTTGGACTTCCTGCGGTCCTGCTCCATCAAGAACCGGCTGTCGAGTGTCGTGTTCTCCCTGGAGATGAGCAAGTCCGAGATCGTCATGCGATTGCTCTCGGCGGAGGCGAAGATCAAGTTGGCCGACATGCGTTCGGGCCGGATGAGCGACGACGACTGGACCCGGCTGGCACGCAGGATGAGCGAGATCAGCGAAGCGCCGCTCTACATCGACGACT
>SYAB01000107.1 GCA_005787665.1 Actinomycetota bacterium | reverse complement strand
GCCGAGGCCAGGGGTTCCATCCGCAGCACGTAACGCGACCCCGCCACGCCCACGACGTAGGAGACCGCCAGCGTCACCCGCATCCGGGCGTCGGGAACCCGCAGGGCGGCCGCGACCCGGTCGACGATCATCGACTCCAGGAATTCGCGCAGTGGCGCGCTGGCCTTGGCCGCACCGGCGCCGTCGCGAACCATGGCCGCGATCTGGTCCCGGGTCTCCGGTTCGTCGAGCATCCGCAATGTCACCCGCACCAGGCGCTCAGCCAGACCGTCGATTCCCGGCGCGAGCAATGTGGCGATCGCGGTGGCGGGATCGGTCGGCAGGCGCATGGCCGCGGCGAACAGTTCCTCGCGGTTGGCGTAGTAGCGGCGGACCAGATCCGGGGCCACCCCCGCGGCCGCAGCCACGCCCTTGACGGTGGTGTTGAGGTAGCCCTGCCGCGCGTACATGCCGCGGGCCGTGTCGAGCACGACCCGCTTGACGTCGTCGCTGTTCATCATGCGGGGGTGATGTCCGTTCTCCGGTGTCCGAACGTCGCCGGAGTTCGAAATATATCGGCTGAACCGGCCGTCGCCGGGCGCCGGAAGTGGGGGCGCAGGGTCTGCGGGACGTAGACCAGACCGACCAGCACGGGTACTTCGAGCAGCGGGCCGACGAACCGGCCGGGGCCTGGCCCGATGTTGCCCCGCCGGCCAGCGCCTTGAACTTGGCCGCCAACGCCCACCGCGTCCGTCGGACTCAGCGGCTCGGCTGTTCTACCCTCCGCAGCAGCCGGCCTCCTCGACCACTGGCAGGTCGCCGAAGAAGGTCTCCGAGTCGGCGAGTTTGGTGTAGACCTCCCAGCGTTCCCCGCCCGGTCCGCTGACCCACACCTTGTCCTGGGTGGCAAAGCAGCAGGTGCTGCCAAGCTCCTCCTCGGTGAACATGCCCGCCTCGGTCAGCCTGGCGATCTCGTCATGGACCTGCTCGCTGGAGGTGACCTCCACGCCGAGGTGGTTGAGGGTGCCGCCCTGGCCGGGGTTCTCCAGCAGGACCAACTTGAGCGGGGGCTCGTCGATAGCGAAGTTGGCGTAGCCGGGTTTGACTTTGGCTGGGCCGGTGTTGAACAAAGTGGAGTAGAACGCGATGGCGGCGTCGAGGTCATCGACGTTGAGCGCCAATTGGATTCGGGACATGGGAGGCCTCCTGCAAACCTAAACTTGTGCGATATATGTCGAACTACTTGTCACTCCGAGGATGCCGACCTTTTCGATGTATGTCAAGGCTTTCGGATACAGTGGTGTCGTGCCCAAGGCGCTGCCCGTCATCGACATGTCGGCACCGGTGTGTTGTGCGCCGGTCGCGGCCGGCCCGATGAGCGACGATGACGCCCTGCAGATCGCTCTTCGCCTCAAGGCGCTCGCCGACCCGGCACGGGTGAAGGTGATGGCGCTGCTCTTCGGGGCCGCGGGGGAGGGACTCAACAGCGGCGAGTTGGCGGCGACCGTCGGGGTGGGCGAGTCGACCATCAGCCACCACCTGACCCAACTGCGCAATGCCGGGCTGGTCGAATCGACCCGGCACGGCATGAACGTCTACCACCGCCCGCACCGCGCGGCCATCGCCGCACTCGTTCGGGTTCTAGACCCGAACTGCTGCGCGTAGAACATCGTTCACCGGTTCATGAGCGGGACACCTCGGTGATCCAGCGGGCTGCCAGCAGGCCGGACAGGGCGGTGATGATGCCGGCGGCGACAACCGCGGCGTTCAGGCCGAGCCAGTCGGCGATGACGCCGCCGACCAGAGCGCCGGCGGCGTAGCCGAAGTCACGCCAGAACCGGTAGGTCCCCAGGGCGTTGGGCCGCCAGCCGGGGTGGGCGTGATCGGAGACCACCGCGATGAGAGCGGGGTAGACCATGGCGGTGCCGATGCCCAGGGCCACCGCCGAGGCGACTCCGGCCAGCAGCGGCCACCGGAGCAGCCCCAGCGCGAGGGCGAATCCTGCTGCCTGAACGAACATTCCGTAGACGATGAGCGGTTTACGTCCCACGCGGTCGGCCAGGTGCCCGGTGTAGATCTGCCCGACCCCCCAGAGCAGGGGATAGAGCCCCTTGATCAGTCCGACCGCGGCCAGGCCCAGTCCGTAGTCGGTGAACAGCAGCGGGAAGACCCCCCAGGTCAGGCCGTCGTTGAGGTTGTTGACCAGACCCGCCTGGCTGGCGCCGCGCAGGCTGGGCTCGCCCCAGGTGGTGCGGGCGAACACGGTGCGCAACCCCGAACCCTCCGCGGGGGCCGGGCGCGGATGGCGCGACAACTCCAGCGCCACATGATCGGCGGTGTCGACGCTCACCAGTGACAGGCCCAGCCCGGCAACGACGAACACCACCCCGATCAGTTCGGGGACCGGCCGCAGCCCGTAGGAGGTGGCCAGGAAGCCGGTGAGCAGAGCGGTGACGCCGACCGCGGCGTAGCCGGCGGCCTCGTTGAGCCCGGTGGCCAGTCCGCGCTGCTTCGGTCCGACCAGATCGATCTTCATGTT
>SYAB01000015.1 GCA_005787665.1 Actinomycetota bacterium | reverse complement strand
TCTTCGGGGCACCGGGCTGCCCGGTTAGGCTGCTGCCATGGTCAATGTGGAACGGCCCTTGCGCGAACGTGTCATCGCTTTTGAGAATGTCGACGAGGACCTGGCACGGGGCCGGGCGTTGCGCAGGATCGCCCCTCGCAGCACGCTGGCGCAGTTGGTTCCCACCACCCGCAATCCGGTGGAGATCCTCGTCGAGCAGAACCGAAGTCGACTCGCCGATCTGGTTCCACTGCGTTTCGCGCGGATGCTCACCGACCCGTTCTCCTTTTATCGCGGCGCCGCGGCGCTGATGGCCGCCGACCTCGCGGGGAGTCCGTCGAGCGGTATCGAGGTGATGTGCGGCGGCGATGCGCACCTGTCGAACTTCGGGATCTACGCCGCACCGCAGCGCACGCTGGTCTTCGATCTCAACGACTTCGACGAGGCCGCGGTCGCACCGGCCGAGTGGGATCTCAAGCGACTGACGACCAGTGCCATCGTCGGAGGCCGGCACGCCGGCTACCCGGAGAAGACCATTCGTCGCATCGCGGGTGGCGTGATCCGCACCTATCGGGACGGCCTGCACGCGATGTTCGAGATGAACGTCCTGGACCGTTACTACCTCCGGCTGGAACCGCAGCGCTACGTCCACGAGGTCGGGGGCGGCCTCGCCGAGGTGATTGCCGCGGCTGCCCGGAAAGCCCAGACCCGCACCTCGGCGCGGGTGTTCGAGCGCATCATGCAGCGAGAGTCCGACGGCAGCTTCCGCCTCCGGGAGAACCCGCCACTGCTGACCCACGTCGACGTCGACGACGAGGAACGGCTCATCGGTTCGTTCCGCGAGTACCTCACCGCCGTGCCAGCCGATATCGCGGTGTTGTTGTCACACTTCCAAGTGACCGATATCGCTCTGCGGGTGGTCGGCGTGGGCAGCGTGGGAACCCGAAGCTATCTGTTGATCCTCACCGGACCGGACGGGACACCCCTGGTGCTGCAGGTGAAGCAGGCCAACCGATCGGTACTCGAGGAGTACGGCCACTGGCAGCAGCCCGAGACCCTCACGGCGGCGGCCGCGGCCCTGGGCCAGGGCATCCGGGTGATCGGCGGGCAGCGGATCCTGCAAGCCATGTCGGACGTCTTCCTGGGCAACCTCCGCATCAAGGGCGACGACTTCTACGTCCGGCAGTTCCAGGACATGAAAGGCTCGGTGGAGACCGAGGGGATGGATCCGGATACCTACGGCGAGTACGTCGCCGCATGCGCCTACGCGCTGGCCCGCGGACACGCGCAGAGTGCGAACGCGTCGGTCCTGCGCGGCTATGTGGGGGGAGGCGGCGCCGTGAGCGCGGCGATCCTGGATTGGTCCTATCTCTACGCCGAGAAGACCATGGCGGACTTCAGCGCCCTTCAGGCGGCCGCCAAGTCCGGTGAGATCGAGGTCGCCGCCGACGCGCTTCGGTAGATCGCCCCAACGGCCGCACCACGTTATCCACAACGGACGTTCCATCCCCAACCGCTGGTCGGGCGGGTAATCGTGTCGGCGTGGCGGGATATCATTCGAACATGTTTTCGAGTGCGGTATCGGCGGCGCTGGCCGACATCGGCGTGGCACTGGACGTCCTGGCCGACGTCGATCTGGCAGCATTGGGCGCCGAGGACCTGATCCGGCTGGCCGGGTGCTGCGAGACCCTGGCCCGGCGCCAGAGCGTGCTCGGCGGCGATATCGCCGTCCAGGTCGGCCGCCGCGAGATCAGCGCACTGGGCGGGGTCCCGCACAAAGTGCTCGCCGACTGGCTGCGCATCACCCCTACCGAAGCCCGCCGTCGGGCAACCCTGGCCGAGCCACTGACCCCCCGCACCAGCCTGGCCGGCGAGCCGCTGCCTCCGCGCCAGCCCGCGACCGCCGCGGGCTGGCGGGCCGGGGAACTCGACGCCGAACACGTTCGGGTCATCCAGCGGTTCCTGGCCGAACTGCCGTGCGCGGTCACCCTCGCCCAGCGGGACTGGGCCGAAGGCGTCCTGGCCGGCCATGCCCGCGATCTGCGTCCCGATCAACTGGCCACTCTCGCCCAGAAACTCGCGCTGATCCTCAACCCCGACGGGACCTTCAGCGACGCCGACCGGGCCGCACGCCGCGGATTTCGATTCGACCGCCAACTGCCCAACGGGATGAGCCGCGCCGTCCTGTGGGCCACGCCCGCACTGCGTGCCGAAATGGAAGCGTGGATGGCCAAATTCGCCGCCCCAGGCATGGCCAACCCGGCCGATCAGAGGCCCCTCATCGACGGCGAACCCAGCCAGGCCCAAGCCGACGCGGACACCCGCAGCGTCACTCAGCGCCAACACGACGCCCTCTCCGCGCTGCTGCGCAGCCAGCTCGGCAACCCGAAACTGGGTCAGCACAACGGCCTGCCCGTGACCATGATCGTCTCGGCGAGCATCCAGGACCTCCACGCGAAGGCCGGAATCGCCCACACCGGCGGCACCACCCTGCTCCCCATGACCGATGTGATCCGGATGGCCGCCCACGCCTATCACTACCTGAGCATCTTCGACGAGGTCTCCGGACGGACCCTGTGGCTGGGACGGACCAAACGCATCGCCAGTGCCGACCAGCGCATCGTGATGCACGAACGCGACCGCGGCTGCACCTTCCCCGGGTGCACCGTGCCCGGCTACGACTGCCAGGCCCACCACGCCACCCTGGACTGGGCCGACGGCGGGCACACCGACATCGACGACCTCGTCCTCACCTGCGGGCCGCACAACCGACTCGTCACACGTGACGGCTGGCAGACACGAAAGCTGCCCGACGGAACCACCGAGTGGATCCCCCCGCCGCACCTGCCGCTGATCGGCGGAGTCAACACCTACCACCATCCCGAACGCCTCGTGGGCGACCAGGAGTAATGCGGAATCACTAGCTGTCGTGACCCGGCAGGTTGTTGACGGCGTGCCTGCTTGAAATAGGGAGGACCTCCTGACGGAGTGGATGTGTCTCGCATTCACCCGTAGGAGGTCCTCGTGTCTCACGCTAACGCTCGTACCAACCTGTTCGCCC
>SYAB01000106.1 GCA_005787665.1 Actinomycetota bacterium | reverse complement strand
GCCGGATCCTGGATTCCACCGGCACCGCCGCCGAGAAGATCGGCGCACTGGTGCAGACCGTGACGGAAGCCCAAGTGCGGGCCAACACGAGGGCGGCGAGTTGCAGTGCAAACCTCTGCGACGCGATTCACACGGTTCTGACAACCGGGGATGAGCCCGTCTCGGCCCGGGAGTTCCTGCGCACCAACGGTATTGATCTTCAGCGCGCATTCGGCTCACCTAATCCCGAATTCATCCGCACACAGGTCAGCGCCATCATCGCCGAACAAACGGCCGGGACGGCCTCGACCTCAGGGAGCAGCGTCGCCGTGTCGACACCGGCACCAGCTCCCGATTCCCTCGCCGACCACGTCGCCGACGGCGCCGCCGCGGGCGCGCCACTGGCAGCCGGTGCCGAAGCACTGGCGGCGGGCGCGGTGAACGCGTTGAACGGGCCACCGACGACCCCGACCCCGCAACCCGGTGCCGATTCGCTGACGCCCGCCGTGACTCCGGGCGGCCTCATGTCAGGCACACCCGGTTTGGGCACACCCGGTCTGGGTACACCCGGTACCAGCGCGGGCGTCGCCGCCCTGCCCCCGGTGTCGCCCATCACGCCATCGCGAATGGCCTTTGAAAGATCCGCGACGACGGGCGGGCCGCTGCCTGGTTTCGGCGCGGACCTGCGGCCGCCGCGCGGAAGTGCCGCACCGCAGCCAGTCTCCGGTGCACCGACCTCGGCGCCGGTCAATTCCGCTGGCACGGCGGGGATCACCCCCACGACGATGGTGCGCCCGCAGCCGGTACACGCGGTGGCAGCCGCCGCGGGTGCCGTCGCTGCCGGTGCGGTCGCCGGCCACGAGGCGGGCAGTGCAGCGGTGCGGAACCGGCTCACCCGACTCCTGGCGGCGGTAGTAGTCCAGGAGCCCGGCTTACGCTGGGCAGTCGGCGAAAGGCCAAACGGCGCAGCGGTTCTGGTGACCGACTTGGCCTATGGCTGGATTCCCCCACACGTCGCAATTCCGGCCGGGGTGAGGTTGCTGGAGCCGGGCATACGGAACGCAGACCTGACCGCGTTGCTTCACGATGCCGTCCAGACGGCCGCCTACGACCCAACGCATGCGCGGGTCGTTCCGGCCGACGATGAAGAGCCACCGCCGATGTCGATCAGCGCACGTCACACCACGGCGGTCGAGGACCTCGGCTGGGAATTGATCCGGGCGACGAGGTGGCGTCCGGGCCTGCCACGCATCGTCCACACCCTGGCCCGGGCGGGCATCGCGCGCACCGGATGCCTGGATTCCGAAATCGCCCTGCTTCGCGATCACCTTCACGCCGTCGGTCACGACGTACTGGACGACTACCCCGATGCGGTCGTGCCGGCTGCAGTAGGCGACTGGCAATTGCTGGCCGCCGTTGCGGCGCTCATCGACGGCTCGCCCATGATCGCCAACTACCACTTCGCCTGGTTCCAGGCGCGTGCCCGGGGATCAGAGGCGGCCGACCTCCGATGAGCGACGGGATCTTCAACGCCGATCTGGATCAGTACCTGCGGGCGGCCGGCATCGACGGGCCGCCGCCGGCGATCACCTCCGATCCCCTGATCGCCGGCCTCACACCCACCGAACAACTGCTGCGCATGCTTGGCCTGGCAGCCAACGCCGATGACCCCGCCGATATCGCCGACAGCGTCGCCCGACAGACCGAACGTGACAGCGCGGCCACCGAATCAGCGCGGGCGTTCGCCGCTGAGGACGAACGTGCCGGAGCGGACCTGAACAGCACCGCGGCACAGATCCCCACACTGATGGCCGGTATCGCCGGCGCCGTCGCCGGGGCACTCGGCGGAGTCCTGCAGCCCCTGGGTCAGATTCCCCAGGTCCTGGGTCAGCTCCCCCAGGCCCTGGGTCAGCTTCCCCAGTCTGGAATGGGCGGCGACGGGGAGCGTGCCGAACCCGACCTGGCATTCGATGACGCATTCGACGAGTTCGGCGATACCGGCCGCTTCGGTGACACCTGGACCGGAGACGGTGGCGACGGCGGAGCCAGCGCCGCCGGTGGTGTCGGCGCGGACGGTGGACCCGGCGGGGTACCCGGCACCGCGGCCGCCGGCGTACTGGGACCGCCACCTGTTCCATCGGCCGGAACTGCGCCCGCTTCGGCACCGGCCCTGCGGATATCGCCGTCGGGCATCGGCGCGGCCGGTTCTCCCGCAGCCGCAGGTATGGCGGGTCTGCCGCTGATCCCGCCCGGTGCCATGCAGCCCGCCGCGGCAGGCGACAAGGACGCCAAGACCGAAACCAAACGTGTCTCGGTACCCACGGTGCGCAACGGCGCACCGGTCCAGGGCCGACTCGTTCCCCCACCGGCCGCGCCCACGGCCCTCACGCGGGTGGAGGGCAAACCGGTGGCCACCAAGCGCGTCGTCGCCCCTGCTCGTGAGTGAGGGAGCGCAGGACCCGTCGAGCAGTCCTCACAGCCCCGGCGCCGGTTTCTCAGACCAGCGGCCGACCGGTACGAATACGCCAGTCGACATCGTGCAGAAGGACATTGAACGGAAAGGTGCGGACGAAGCGCGGTGCGAGGTTGTTCGTCAGCCGGATTCCGGTCATCAGCCGGTCGAACTCCCGCTGCTTGACCGGGTTCCACTCCAGCTTCATCTCATCGCGGAAGCGTTGCGGCAGGAATCCGGTGGTGATCAGCAGAGCCAGGCTCTCGTTGAACTGCTGCACCGGACCGGGCAGACGGAACCCCTTCATCCGCGATACCGCAATGGGGTAGAGGTACTCGCGGACGGTGTCGTCAATGTGGACGCTGTCCAGGGATTTCTGCCAGTACCGGTCGAATGCGGCCCGGTCCGGCGGCCACATCTGCTCTGGAACCTGCAGCATCGTGGCCAGTGCCATTCCGTCGCGATAGTGCTGATCGGCGGTGTCGTCGTCCATCTCACCGACGAATGTGCGGTAGACATCCACCCCGCCCTTGTAGAGGCACGCACCGACCCACAGTTGGAGGTCGGGGTCGAATGCGTTGTAGGCAACCGGACTCTCGTCCGTCGAATACACCTGTGCGTGAGCGCGATTAACTGCCCGACGGAAGGCCTGTTTCTGCTTCTCGGTGCCCCGACTGGCGACGGCGAGATAGGTGAACGTGGTCCGCGCTCGCTTGATCGGATGGCGGTCGACGCGCCCGCTTTCCACTCGGCTCTCCAGCACGCCGTAGCCGACGCCGGGAAGAGCGAGTTGCATGATCACGTTCGCCGGCCCGGCCAGCAGTGC
>SYAB01000105.1 GCA_005787665.1 Actinomycetota bacterium | reverse complement strand
CAGTCCCGCTCGATCGGAACGGTCACCGCGGCCGGTCTGGAGTCAACGAGCGCCGAGGAGGCCCAGGTCCTGGTGGCGCTGTCGGTGCAGACCACCAACCGCGGGACGCCGGATCCGCAGCCGTCGCGGTACTGGCGAATGCGCTTGACCGTCAACAGGATCGGTGACGGCGTCAAGATCTCGAAGGTCGACTTCGTGCCGTGATCGCCGACCATGACGAGACCGCCGACCCTGCGGCGCCGCCCGCACCCGCCGACCGGTGGCGGGTGATCGCCTACGGCGTGCTGCCGGCACTGGCTGTTCTCCTCGCCGCCACGGCGGGCTTGCTGGTCTGGAAGGACGCCTCGCAGCGCGCCACCGCCGCAGCGCGCACCGAGTCGGTGGCCGCCGCGCGCGATGCCGCCGTCGCGATCCTGAGCTACCGGGCCGACACCGTCGAACAGGATCTGGAGGCGGCCCGCGACCGGATCACCGGCCCGTTCCTGCAGTCCTACACCGATCTGGTCGAGAACACCGTGATCCCTGGAGCACGGGAGAAGCGGATCTCCGCGACGGCCACAGTGCCGGCGGCGGCGTCGATGTCGGCCGATGGTGGGCACGCCATCGTCCTGGTGTTCGTCGATCAGGTCGTCACGATGGACGGGGGTGCGCCCACCGGCACCTCCTCCAGTGTGCGGGTCACCCTGGACAAGGTCGGGGGTCGCTGGCTGGTCTCGGCCTTCGACCCGATCTAGGCCGGTTCAGCCTTCGCCGAACCACTTGCCTTTGATCAGGTCGAAATCGCCGTCCTCGCGAATGGACAGCAGCGCCTCGTCGAACTGCTTGCGCAGATCGCTGCCGTTGCGGAACGCGACGCCGTAATCCTCGGTCTGGAAGATCGGCCCGGCGAGTTCGACGGTGCCGGCGCCGTCGTGGGAGACGTGGTACTGCAGCACCGGGGCGTCGAACACCGCGGCGTCGTAGTCACGGTTGTTCAGGCCCGCGTAGCACTCCTCGATCGCGCCGACGCCCTGCGGTGCGACGCCGAGTTCGTCGAGGAACGATGCCGAGGTGGTGTTGGCCACCGTGCATACCCTCTTGCCGTAAAGATCTGCGGGCGAGGCGATCTGGGCATCGAATCGCTCGACGGTCAGGTTGGCGGTCAGCGTTGCGGTGTAATACGCGACGAAGATGATGCTGACGAAGGCCCACAACAGGGCCAAAGCTCGGTTGATCCAGTGCCGCGGCGCGTCGTCAGGTTGGGCGGCCAGCATGCCCAGGCCCCAACTGAACGCCTGAAAGATGCCGGGGAAGTAGGACCGCGACACCATCGAGTCGGCATGCCGCCGCTCGACCAGCCAGGTGATGTGGGCCGGGATCACGGTGAGCAGCAACGCAACGCCCAGCCAGACCAGCATGGTCTTGGAGAAGAGCAGCTTGAGGAAGTCGACGAGCCCGGGGGAGGAGCGTTCGGTCAGTCCGGCCGGCACCAGGATCTGTAGGCCGGCGTTGAGGATCGGTTGGGAGAAGTCGAAGGTCTGGGAGCGATCGGCGGTGACCGAGATGGCGCCCGCGGCGGCGTCCGCACGTCCCTGCGCGACCGCATCGAGTTGTGCGCGGACGTTTTCTTCCTCGATGTAGTTGATCGTCCAGCCGGTGTGCTTGGCCACATCGGCCAGGATGTCGACGGTGAAGCCGGTCTTGATGCCGTCGCGCGTGATCACGAACGGCGCCAGGTCGTGGGTCGCCACGGTGACGGTCCGCGGCGCGGCCTTGGCAGGACCGATCAAACCCGGCAGTCCACCCATGCCGGCCAGAATGAGCGTCACCACCATGACGGCCCACCACCGTGAACGCATCTATCCCGACCTCCTGTGTCCGGAGGTCAGGATAGATGCGCACCCGCCGCGGCGGGCATCAGTCCGGGCTCAGTAGCAGGGCGCGTTGCCGGGCGTGTAGTACGGCTGACCGGCGGGGGTGTAGCAGGGCAACTCGCCGGGGAACGACGGGAACGCCAGATAGCCCGGGGGCAGCGGCGGCCATCCCATCGGCGGCGGCGGGGGGTAGGCGGCCGGGTAGCCGTACGGACGGTCGACCGCGGCGCCGACGATGGCGGCGTCGGCGATATCGCCGCCGATGTTCGAGCATCCGCCGACGTCGACGTGGCGCCCGCCGACGTCACCGCAGACATCGGCGGAGGCGGCGGGGGCGAGGGTGAAGGACACCGCGGTCAGAGCCATGGCGCTGAGCAGGGTGGCTGCAAATTTGTGGGTCATGACCCCATTATCCCGATCTTTCGGCGGGCCGTTACGTTCCCGAGCCAGAACCGTCCCCCCCCGGGGGGCACCCCCCGGGGCGGTCGGGTCCGCGAGCTACTTCGTGGTGATGGTCTCGGAGAAGACGCCGTTGCCGTCGTTGAGCCAACTGATGGTGCCGTTCTGGAACTCGGTGATCCAGCCACCGGCGGCGACGTCGGGGCCGCCGCCGGTCTGGGCCTCGTCGGCAGTCGGCCAGCCCAGCGGGCCGCCCGGGCCGCCGTCGGCGGTGTAGACCCGCAGGATCTCGCCCTGGACGAGATGCGCCCCGGATTCCGGCGAGGTGAAGATCGTCCCGTTGGTGAACGCCTGCACCGTGCCATCGCCGACCTTCTCCGGCTGGCCGGTCGGCATCCCCAGAGCGGCCTCGCCACCGAACTTCTGATAGGCCCCGGCCATCGCGCCGTCCATCGACACCTCGCCCACTCCGGGGACGTTCATCGTCGTCGGGGCACCATTGAGCACCGAGGACACCGCGCTGGAGGCCACGCTGGCCCCGCTGCTGGCCGCGCTGCCGGCGGCACTGGCTCCACTGCTGGCGGCGCTGCCCGCCGCACTGGCTCCACTGCTGGCGGCGCTG
>SYAB01000104.1 GCA_005787665.1 Actinomycetota bacterium | reverse complement strand
GGGCTCACCGAGACCCCGATCGGCGCTCCGCTGGGACCCGTTGCCGGCACCTACCCGATCCTGGGTGACCCGACCATTGGACTGCCTGCAGCACCGGCAGCGTCGAGTTCGGGCGGGATCATCGGCGATCTGAGCAGTGCCGCCAATCAGCTCGGGGTGGGTCAGGCCATCGACCTCCTCAAGGGCGTCGTCATGCCGGGTATCACCCAGGCAATGCAGAACGCTGGGGCCGCTGCCGCCGCACCGGCGGTGGCCGCGGCGCCGGCGGTCGAGGCTGCCGGGGATCTGGCGACCGAGATCGGCTGATCCGGCAGGGACCTGCATCGAAACGGCACCGCAGGGTGGGACCGGTCAGATGGCCGGTGGAAGCCCCTGCGGTGCCGTTGCAGTTCCCACTAGTCACATAGTCATCACTAGTCCGTGTCGCAACGTTGGCAACAGCCGGCCCATACGTAACATCGCCCTGTGTCGTCCCGTCGTCCCGCACCGGCGATCCTGTTCACCGCAATCGCGGCGTCCGTCGTCGTCATGCCGTGGGCGGTCGGCGGCCTGCCGGATCAAGATGACAGTCACGGCCTTGCCGACGAGACCGTCCTGGCCCAGCAACCGCTCGCCGGCATCGGCGGCGGGGAGACAGTTCGTGAGATCAGCCAGGCGACCCCCTTCTCGATGGTGGCACTCACCGGAAGCGATCTGACCGGCACCTCGGCGCGGGTTCGCGCCAAGCGGGCCGACGGGTCGTGGGGCCCGTGGTACCAGGCGGAGCGGTTCGAACTCGGCTCGGAGGATGTCGAGGGCAACGGAACCCACGGGACCGACCCCGTCTATGTGGGCGACACCACCGCCGTGCAGATCGCCGTCACCCGGCCGACGGACGCGCCGTTGACCATCGAACCCGCGCAGAGCGGCCTGGAAGCCGGACGCGAACTGGGATATGTCCCGGCGAACGCCGAGGAACCGTTGAGTCAGACGATGTCGGCGATTCTCATCAGCCCGCCGCAAGCCCCGATCGACACCCAGTGGACACCCCCGACGGCGACTCTCGGGCCCGGGCAGCCACCCAACGTCATCAGCCGGGCCCAGTGGGGCGCCGGAACCGGAATGCGCTGCGGCGGGCCATCGTACGGCGAGGGTGTTCGCGCCGCCGTGCTGCACCACACGGCCACCGGCAACGACTACGCCCCCGAGGACTCCGCGGCGATCATCAGGTCGATCTACGCCTACCACACCATGACCCTCGGGTGGTGCGACATCGCCTACAACGCCCTCGTCGACAAGTACGGGCAGGTCTTCGAGGGCCGCGCCGGTGGTATCACCAAGGACGTACTCGGTTCGCATACCGGGGGTTTCAACCGGGATGTCTGGGGGGTGTCGCTGATCGGAGACTTCGAGGAGGTCGCCCCGCCCGAGGTCATGGTGCGCACGGTCGGACGCCTGCTCGGCTGGCGGTTGAGCCTGGACAAGGTCGACCCGATGGGCATGGTGAAACTGAAGTCCGCCGGCGGACAACACACCCTGGTGCCCGGGGGAAACACGGTGACGCTGCCGGAGATCTTCGCGCACCGAGACGTCGGCAACACCGAATGCCCCGGCGACGCCGGCTACGCCGTCCTCGGCGAGATCCGTCGGTTGGCAGCTGCTTTCAACGGACCACCCGATGTCATGGACACCCTTGAGGGCGGTGCGATCCTGGCGCGCTGGAGATCCGAGGGCGGACTTGCCAGCCCCCTGGGACTGCCGACCTCCCCGGAGGCCGCGGGCACCGGATCCGCCCGATACGCGACCTTCGAGCGCGGTGCGATGTACTGGTCCCCGGAAACCGGCGCCCAGCCTCTCACCGGAGCCATCTACGAGGCATGGGCCTCGCTCGGCTACGAGCGCGGCGCGCTCGGCATGCCCACCAGCGCAGAGATCGCCGAGCCGGAGTGGATCGTGCAGAACTTCCAGCACGGGACGCTGAACTTCGATCGCCAGACCCACAACGTCGTCCGGGTGATCGACGGCATCAGCCTCGTGCTGCCACCGACCCCACTTGACGGGCCGCCCACCCAATTGGAGCGTTTCAGCCGCGTTCGAACAAGCTGACCGGACGGCTCACCAGTCGATCGGCACGTGCTTCTCCCCACACGCCGCGGTCACCGCCGCGACAACGTCCTGGGTTCGCAACGTCTCGAGGTCGGCGACTGTGACCGAGTCGCGGTCGATGCGGTTTTGGGCAGCCACCCGTGAATCCCTCAGCCGTTCAGCGCGTTCGACGACATTTCGGGCGAAGCGCCCGTTCTGTAGCAGGTCGATACCATGCGTACCGTCCGAGGTCACGTGCCCGCGGAGCCTTCGACATGCCGCCTTCAAGGCGTCACCGGCCGAAGGATCCAGCACGGTGGCGCGCGGAGCGCCGTAGCGAACGGCGATCTCGACGAGATCATCCGGGCTGTAGGACCCGAACCGCAGGGTGCGGTTGAATCGTCCGGCCAGGCCCGGATTGACCTTGAGGAACTCGTCGATCTCGCGTTCGTAACCCGCTCCGATGAAACAGAAGTCGAACCGGTGGATCTCGAGTGCCATCAGCAACTGATTCACCGATTCCATCCCGATCATGTCGGGCCGCCCGTCGTGGTGGCGCTCGACGAGGGAGTAGAACTCGTCGAAAAACAGGATGCGTCCCAGCGAACGTTGGATCAGCTCATTGGTTTTCGGCCCGGACGCTCCTATGTACTCGCCGCAGAAATCCGTCCGCTTCACCTCGACGATCTCAGGGTTCCGGACGATGCCCAACCCGGCGAAGATCTTGCCGAGCGCTTGAGCGGTAGTCGTCTTTCCCGTCCCCGGAGGTCCGACAAGCAACATATGGTTGGTCTGGTTAGCCACCGGCAACCCGTGCGCCAGGCGCAACGCCCGCACCTCGAGTTGATCCTCGATCTCGGCCACGGCGCGCTTCACCTCCGCAAGGCCGACCTGGTTGTCGAGCAGGGCTCGACCCTGCGCCAACAATTCGGCGCGACGCTCCCTTCCGGATTCCTCGGCCCTGTCCTCCTGTGAGCGAGCCGTCGTCGCATCCCACCGGTCCGTTCGGCTGTTGATGGTCGGTTCGTCGGTGACGGCGAGTAGCAGGTGACGATCCGCCAGAGCATCCTTCGCCGACTCGATGAGCACCCCGTTGACAGTTGCCCTGGAAAGCCAGATCTCGGCGGCGTCCAACTCTCCGAGTTGTCGGTGTGCCATCCCCCTCAGATACGCGAGATCGGCGGCGATGAGGGGGAACTCGAAAGCGTCGATCACCGCGAGGACCGTCGAGGCCGGCGCGGACTCGGCTGCTGCCGATTGCAGACACACCCGGTCGGCCCAGTCCAGGGCGACCCTCGGCTGACCCAGGTGGGCCGCGGCGTGAGCAGCCAGGGCGTTGATCCCGGCGCTGACCGCCGACATGAGCACCGCACGCCCCGGCAGGATGCGCGCGGCCTCCGCGATGACATCGGTCCAACGCTGGGCCGCGGCCATCAGGTGCGCACGGACATACTGTCGCCACTGGTGGATCTCCCAGCCGTCCAGGAGACTCTCGTCATCCAGCAACGCCTCGGCCTTCTCGAACTGTCCGGCGTCAACCAGCGCACTGGCCAGGGCAATACCGGCGTGAGCAGCCTCGGTCACCGTGATGGACAGATGGGGACCGGCTTTCATCGCTGCCGACAGAGTGACTCCCAGTCGGTTCACTTCACGATGTAGCCGGGCGCCATGCGCGTAGAGATTCTCCAACGTCGCCAGATCACCGTCACCCGCGGCGATCCTTCCCAGCCAGGCGTCTGCCATCGGCGGATCGATCTCGGTCGCTTCGCCGAACAAACTGCGCGCCAGTTCGGGTTCGGAATCGAGCACCGCCATAGCCTGGTCGAAACGGCGGCGCGCCGCGACGGTCCCAGATCCGCCCAACACTCCTCAGTCCCCTGAATCTGTCGTCGCGAAGAGGGCTTTGTCGACCAATTCTTCTGGTGCATAGCGGTTTTCAGCCCGGAAAAGCTCCATCTCGACGTCGTTCCACTCGCCGCCGGCGAAGACCTCGAGGTGGGCGGGGCCGGACTGCACGATGACGATATCCGCCGCCGGTTCCGGTGCTGAACCCGCGGGACGGACGGAGATCACGGTGGCGGCTCTGGGCGCGGATGCGACCGTACCGTCCATCACGCTGACCGTCGTGCCCGCCACGGGTCGCGGGTGTTCGATCACGGCGACCGAGGGCATCCGGACACTCGCCCACCTCCCCACGTCGGTGGTATGGACGGTGACCCGCTCCCCGGCGGCGGCCGCCCGGATGATGATCCGCTTGGCGACGGTGTCATCGGCGGCAATGCTCACGCGGACCGGCTCAGCGGGGTCGCCGAGGGGTAGCAGCAGGCGATCGCCCCCGGCGAGTTTCCCGAGCAGGACGCCCGACGCCCCGACCGGCAGGATCAGAGCAGCCGGTAACGGACCCCTTTGCAGACCCCTGATCTCCGGACGCGGGCCGGCGAGATTGGCGGCGGCGGCATGATGTTGTTCGCCAGGAAGTGTTCGCAACATCATCCCCGGTGACGCGGTGGGCGGTTGTGCGGTGCGGACCGAGACGGTGGCCGACGCGGAACCATCGGAGAAGACCGTGAGATTCTGGATGATGCCGTCGGCCCGTAGTGACCACGGCTGGGCAAGCGCTTCGCTGGTGATGTCGGCCGCCCGATAGGCGTAGGTCGTATGCCAACCGGACTGTTCGCGCAGGCTGTGCCAGTGACGGTTGCGCGGCTCGAGCACATCGGCACCGAGGCGGCGTTCCAGCTCGACCAGGTCGGCTGCAGTGGCAACTCTCGCGCGGATTCCACTGCACCGCAGAGCTACTGCGATGCGCTGCGTTGCCGCGACCACCGCCGTACCGAGGGTGGGTCGCCAATGCATTTCATCACCGTTGGACAGCGCGCGCGTTCTCAGCACCATCCACGTCTCGCGACGGCCCGCATAGGGATTGGTCCCGATGAGCGTGTCGTAGACCTGCGGGTAGTCGCCGGAGTTCCGGCGTCGCACTCCGGCGCAGATGATGCTGAACGATTCCCACCGTAGACCGATGCTCCTGCGAATCAACGATGCGAGAGCAACGGCATCGACGGCGTTGGCGGTTCTGGCCGAGGTCGATCCGCTGAACACCGTCGGCTGATGGCGCTTGCCCAGAAGTTGGATGGCAGCGACGGCAACACCGTCCTGAAATCGCACGGCGCCGGAACGATCGCTGGCGACCGTGGCGGGCTCCCGCAGCGTCAGCGGCCGGTTCCGGCGCAGGAACAGCCACACCCACACCCGCAACGGCTGGCCGCGCCACGGCACAACCAGAAGCACCACGCCGAGCACGAAGCCTGCTGCCGCACCGGAGACCCCACCCAGAGAGCCCCCGAACACGACTCCGGCCAGGATGACGGCGATCACCACGAGCCGAACGACATCCCTCATCCCGCTCTCCGCGCGAGGAGGGCGAAGGATACGGCACCTATCACCACGACACCGGCAAAGGTGACGGCGACGGTTCGGGCCCGCCGGTCCGGCGGCGGCGCGGGAGTCGGCGGGGTGATGACCCTGGTGTGGGCCTGCGGTGCCCGGCGATCGCCCGCCAGGATGTCGAAGGTCAGCGCGGCCACTGGGTCGACCACACCGAAACCGACCTGATTGTCGACGCCACGGGCGGGGTTGTGCGCGGTCCGAAGTATCCGGTTGATGACCTGGTGGGCCGTTAGACCCGGGAACTTGCCGCGGACCAAGGCGGCGACCCCGCTGACATAGGCCGCAGCAAAGCTGGTTCCCCAGAACGGGACTGCGGGCTCACCGGCCCGCATCGGCGGGAAGGCATTGACCGGGGACCCAGTCTGGGGCGAGAGCCCGATGATGCCCACTCCGGGCGCCGCAACACCCAGCCACGGCCCGGCAAGGCTTTTCGGCAGGGGTGCTCCGTCGGCGTCGACAGCACCCACCGAGAGCACGTAATCGGAGAACCAGGAGGGGGACGACACGGTCTTGATGCGACCCCAGTCGCGGGGGTCCTCGGCGTCGAGCGGATTCAACGGCGGGTTCTGCGCACAGCCGTCCTCCCCCGCGTTTCCCGCCGCAGCGACGATGACAGCGTCCTTCACCGTGGCCGCGTACCAGACCGCGGCCCCGATGGAACGCTGATCGAGCGGGTCGGCGGCCGAAACACAGGAGCTGACACTGACATTGATCACCTTCGCCCCCTGATTCGCCGCATGGACGATCGCCCTGGCCAGGGTTGCCAGCGTCCCCGCCTTTCTGCGGGCATCGACGTCCCCCGGCCCCGGGTTCTGAAGTTCGTAGGCCCGCGAGGACTGCCGGATGGAAATCACCGTCGCGTGCGGCGCGACCCCGGCGACACCGTCCGGAGCGGTCGATGTGTCAGCCGTGTCTACGGCGCCGGTGACCGCTGGCCCACCGCCCGGCGGAGGAAAGGCCGGTGTGGGCGGCATGGGCGCCGGCATCGGCGCGCCCCGAGGCGCGGCGCCGATCAGAGCGGCCACGATCGTCCCGTGGGCGTCGCAGTCGCTCAGTCCGTCGCCGCCCATGATGTAATCGCCACCAGGGACGACCGGCAGCCGGCGGCCTGGGTTGACGCCGGTGTCGATGACCGCGACAGCCACCCCATGACCGGTCGAATGTTTCCAGGCTTGAGCGACGTTCAGCATCGCAAAACCGGGAGCCGGGCGGGCCACGTCGGGATCGGCGGTGGCGACGGTGGTGGCACAGACATTGCTCTGCCGCATCGGCTGTTCCGGTCCCGGGACACCATCGCCGGGAACCGATGCGGGATCGACACGGGGCGGCTCGAGAGCCGCTGCGTAGGGGAGGTCCGTCATCAAAGCGGCCAGGAGCACCACGATGACGACCGGTAGGACCCGGCCACCGATCAGAGACCTCATCGCATCCGCACCCAGCCGAAGACACCGCCGATCCAGGCGGCCAGCGGCAGCGCGACAACGATCGCGGCCAATTCCAGCCACTCGGCGACCATTCTGACCATCGGGGTGAACCTGGTCGCCGGTACCAATAGCGCCGCGGCCAGCCCGGATCCGGCGAACACCGCGAGGACCCCACTCGCCCACAACAGGGGTGCGACGGAACCCGCCGGAGCCTCGAGGACGTATCGCACCACACCGCTGCAGACGGATACCGATGCGCCGCAGACGAGTACGGCGGCCTGACGCCGGTCGGCGAAGGCACGGCCCCGGCTGATGAAGACGAGGACGAACACGCCGGCCAGCACCGCGGCCGCGGCACTTCTCGGCCGGCCGGGCATCAACGTCGCCCAGACCGCGACCGGCAGGCACATGGCCGCGCCTGCACAGATCCCCAGGAGAACAGCATTCGCCAGGCGCGCCGCATCCGCAATGACAGCCCCTCGCGGGGTGGTGTCGGGATCGGGATCCTCAACCTCCTCGTTGACCGGCATCACGGCGTCGACGGGCATGCCGTCGGCGCGGTGGAAGAGATCCCGACCAGTGACAGATCCGAAATGCGGCGGCCGGATTCGCGCTGCCCACAACGCTATGGTCGGCCCCGCGGTGATCAGCAGCAGAAGGGCGATCAGGGTGCACATTCCCAGCCGTTGCGCCGTGACGGGCTGCCACATCCGGGTTGCCGCGGCCAGTCCACCCACAGCGCAGACAGTGACGACGGCCGCGGCGAACGCTTCGTGGCGGCGGGTCACGACGGCCAGCCCCAGTGTGAGTGCGGCGATCGCCAGGGCGGCGATGAACAGGTGCGCGCTGCCGAGTGCGCCAGGGGTGGCGGCGGCGAGACCGACCCCGGCCGGAAGGACGGACAGCCATCCCAGTCCCTCGGCCAGCTCGCGGCGACCCACCGATGCGCCGCGCGCCGCCAAGGCCCCGGCCGTCAGGATGAGAGCCGCGATCAGCGCGGCAACCGAGGTCGCCCAGGAGGTGCTGTGCATCCGCGTGTACGCCGTGAGCCCGGAGATCGCGGCAACGACCACTCCGAGAATCAGCAGCGCCGTCCGTATTGCGGTCTGCGCTGTCACCGGGGCGAAAAGCTGTTTGCCAATGCGAGCCAACCCTGTTGACAGCGACTCGAATTGGGGTTCGAAGGAATCACCCGGTCCGGCCGGCACCAGGATCAGTGACGTGCCGTCCTCGACACCCAACTCCTCAAGGGTCTTGTGGACATCCAGCCTTGTCCCGTTGGCCCGATGAAGTTCGTAGCCCGACCCGGGTTCCAGGGCATCGGCGCCTCGGCGCCGGAGGTCGTCGTTGAGCAGTTCGACGGCATCGTCGAGAAAAACTTCCAGCGGAACCGACGCCGGATAGACCTGGGAGACAAGATTCTCGCCGCAGATCACCGCCACTGCACAACGGGCCGGGAAAGACACGGTCGCCATCAGCGCGGCCGATCGACATCGGGTACATAGCCGTCGGCAAGTGCGGCGGTGATCTCGAAAAGTCTCCTTCTGGCCGCTGTGGTGATCTCATCCTTCGTGTCGATGATGCCGCCCTTGGACAGGTGAGGGTCGTACGGCATGAACTCGACGGCGGCACCAGACTGACCGAACCGCTCGATCAGGTACTGCCGGGTCTGCTTGTCGAAGGTGTTGCGGCTGTCGTTGAGGATCACCGTGCTCCGTGCGACAAGTTCGTGATATCCCATCGAACGCAGGAGGTCGATAGCCCGGGTGACCGGCAGGGCGGTGTCGGCGGTGAGACCGGAGACGAAGACCAGGCTGTCCGCGGCGTCCAGGACTGCTTTCATCACCGGATGCTCGAGATCGTCGGAGGTGTCGACCACGATGACGGTGTGGGTGCGACGCAGTCGCGCAAGGACGCCGCTGAACATCGCCGCGGCCAGTGGCCGCGGTTGGTCGGACGTGCGGTTTCCGGCAAGGACGTCCAGGCCGATCGCGTTCTGCCCCAAATATTCTCGGATATCGGCATAACCCTGGACATCGGTGTCATTAAGTACCGATGCGTAGTCCCCGGGCGGGGACTCGTCGATACGCCCGGCCAGGGTCCCGAATCCCGGCGCCGTGTCGATCGCGACCACGTTCTCCGTCCGGCACTCCCGGAAGATCCCGCCGATGCACGCGGTCATCGTGGTCTTGCCGACACCCCCCTTCCCCGACACCACGGCAATCACGTACTGCTTGCGGATATGGCGACGGATACGGTCGCGCAACTCGCGGTGGCGACGTTCGGCGGGCGACTCACCGGGATTGATCAGCCCGACGGATGCGGCGTGGACGAGCCTGCGCCATCCCGAGCCAGGCGGAATCTTGCGCGGGGCAACCATGTCCGAGATGCGCACAGTGCCGGAGACGGACTCAGCCGGCTGCCAATCGGGACGCGAGGCGGGCGCCAGGCTCACCGTCTGCGTATGGGAGTTGTTCATCTAGACCGCCTTTCTGCGGACGTGCCAGTCATCCCCGGCCGGTAACCGACGCATCAGGTTGAGCGAGGCGGCGACGATGTTCGCGGTCGACCCGGGGCCGACGACCATCCACGATCGACCATCGCGATCGGTATGCTCGGCCAGCAGCCTGCCGCGCGGCGTGTCGATGATCGTCACCGCGCCCGGCCCGATATGTGAACGGGCCGGCCCGCCGTTCACACCGGACTCGATTGCCACCAAAGTGGCCTGGGCAGACCGCTCACTGTCGGCGGCCAACACCAGGGTGTCGACCTGGTCCCCGTCGAATCGGTGGCCGACGAGGAAACCACGAAGGCTTGCACCGGCCCGGGCCGAGTTCAGCAGGTTCGCAACATCGAGGGTCACCGGTCTGACCGACGCCGGTGCCATCACCCCGCAGAGCCGTTCGATCTGGCCGCGGATCACGAGGTCGGCCGACTGCCGGCCGGTGGCCGTCGCGGCCCCGTGGAGGCGCACGACGTTTCCGCAGCGCTCGATGCTGACCCACCACCGCGCGAAGCGGGCGAGCAGGGCCTGTTCCGGCGCCGCGCCGGCCGCCGGTGTGCGGGCGTGCAGCAAGAGGCCGACTTCGCGGCGGGCCAGGACCGTCAGCCACTCGAGGACCGTCTGATCCACCCGGCCGTCGGCATCGATCACACCGGCTGATCGAAGCTCCTCAGCCATCGGGTGCCCCAGGGCCGCTGCGGCCGTTTCCACACTGGGCAGGTGCGGGCGCAGGCCCAACTCCGGTGCCAGCACCTCGATCCCGGTAAGTGCCTGGAGCAGCCACAGGCCATCAAGACTCGTCGTCAACATTGCGTCCCCCGATTGGTCCGGTGGGGCGCACTCGAGGGTGCACCCCACCGGGCGTGATCTCCGCTTAGAAGAGGTTGCCCATCATCACGTCGGTCTGATGAGCACTCTCGTTGACGCTGCTGATCGTTCGGCCGTGCTGGTTCATGGTGTGGATGAGCCCCTGCAGGCCCTGCAGCATCTGGATCTGCGCCGCGTGGAAGGCGGTGGCCGCCGCGCCCTGAAAGAAGTCGGCGATGGCGTTGGTGCGCTGGTGGATATCGTCGTGGATCTCCATCAGCTGCGCGGAGCGCGCGCCGACGTCGGAGGCGAAGTCGGCGACTCCGCCGTGGTTGTAAGTGATGTGGTCGGACATAGCGACGTTCCTCTTTTCCGGGATCAGGCGTTCGCCGCGAAGCCGGTCAGGCTGTGCGCGGCATCGGATTCGTGGCTTTCCATCAGCGCTGCGGCCTGACCGAGGCCCTGCGCCAGACGGGTGCCACCGGTGATGGTCTGCTGCAGGTCCGCATTGATCTGCCCGGCGGTGTTGACGGAGGCGAGTTGGGCTTGGCCGCCCCAGACGGCGGCACCGAGCCCCTCGTGGCTGGCGAGGTAACCGTTCGCGATAGCCGTCGCATGCTCGAGGGCCGCCTCGACCGCCTGCTGGGTGCTGCGGAGCACCTCCGGTGTGACAACGAGAGTCATGGGTTCTTCCTTGTGGTTGTGGGGTGGTTTGTGCGGGCACCCCCGGATGGGGGAATTTCGAGTATTCGACGCGGTCGCACCGCTGTCACTTCACCCTGTGGCAAACATGGATAAACTCTCCCCCCGTTCATAAGCGATTAGCTCGTTTCGTTGTTCCGAGGCTCGCTGCCGGCCAGCACGATCCGCGCCTGAGGTGTGTCGTCCTTCGTTTCACGATCTTTGCTGCTGCCGAGCATTCCGGCCGGGGCAGGCGTCATCGCCGATCCGACGGACGTGGTGAGCCCCCGTGTATCGGCCGAACTGAGCAGTCCGCCCTTCAGCCCGACGGGCCGACCGCCGTTCTCCGCTGGGAAACTGCCGTTCGGCCGGCTGAAGCTGGTCAGGCCGGCCCCCGACCCACCGCCGCCGACTGCGGTCGGCCCGGCCGAACCCCCACCGGGGGACACGCCCGGCGCACCGCCGCCTCCGACTGCCGCGGTAGGCAGGCCCGCCGCGCCGAGGATGGCGGTCGGCGACCCGGGGCGCTCGGCGGGCGAGCCGGGGAACCCGCCCAGCAGCGATTGCGGCAGGCCGGCGAGTCCCTGGAAGGCCTGCAGCGGCGCCTGAAACATGCCCGCCATCGGTTGCAGGGCTCCCGCGGCCGCCTGGATCGGCTGCATCGTCATCGACCCGAGCGGGCCGGCCTGACCCGCCGCCTCCGCCGGCGCCGCGGTGGAGTCGCCGATCAACCGCCCCGACTCCGCCACCGCCTCCCCAGCGACCCGACCGGTGCTCTGGACTGCCGCCGAGGCCGCCGACGCGGCCGCCAACGGCGATGCGCCCGGCGGCGAACGCGGCGGGGGAACGGCGAGTGCCCCCACCAGAACCGCGAGGGCTGACCCGTAGGCGGCACCCGCGGCGGCGTTCTGCGGCCAGTGCTCGCCGAAATACACGGTGTCCAGAGCGACGATCGCCGGTGTCAACGCGCCGAAGACCAGGGGGTTCAGCGCCACGTCAGCGGCCTGCTCGGCGCGGTTGGCCATCGAGACGGCCGCCGGGATCATCGAGGACACCGCGCTCTGGTAGGCCGCCACAGCGGTCGCGGCGATCGGCGGTTTCTCCTGGGCCCATCCCGCGAGCAAGTGCAGGGCGGTGTTCAGCCCACCGGCGGTCGCCGCGGAACGCCCTCCGCCGACACCCTCGAAATCCAGCGCCGTCGTGGCGGTGTTGAGCGTCGAGACCGACGCCGCAAGTTCGTCGCTGACCGCCAGCGCCTGCCAGGCCGCCGCACAGGCCGTGGTGGTGGCGGTGCCCGCGACGCCCGGCCCGGCCAACCTGAGATAGTTGGCTTCGGGCGGGGACGAGGGCCAGGTGGGGTCGGGCATATTCGGGCCTACAGCGACAGAGCCGTGTTGTTCATGACATCGGCGACGGTGTAGGTCGCCGCGGCCAAGCCCTGCGCGCCGGCGAACTCTGCGCGACTGGTCGCCTGCTCGACGGCGGTGCCGACATAGGAGGCACCGGCGGCATTCAGGGCCGCCGCGAACTGAGCCGAGTCGAGATCGGCCCCCATCGGAAGTACACCGGTCAACGCGGCCGCAGCCGCCGCGGTTGCCCCGCTCAGCTCTGCGGTGATGCCGGCTTCCGTTGCCGACGATCCGGCAACCGTTGCTGTGCTGACGTTGAGAACCACGCCGATCTCCCTCCCTGTCACGACGCCACGTGCCGTGAGTGAGGCCACTGTAAGGGTTGCTGGCAAACCTGTCTAATCAGGTTGTGGAATTTGCTGGCAAAGTTTTCTTACCGCCCAATAGGGCACCAAGACCGAGGGGCCGCCCGGAAAGCACCGGCGGATTTGACACGGCAGCCAGCCGTGAATCATCTTAGGCTAACCTGAGTTTAGGCGAGCCTAAGGAGTTCGATGCCGACGTCACGTCCCACGGTCATGCTGGTTGCGCTGGCGTGCGTTCTGGCATTCGTCACGGCCTGCCAGCGCGACGGGGGCGATTCCGCCGACCGCACCCTCACGGTGTACTCCGGGCGCTCCGAGCAACTGGTCGCCCCGCTATTCGAGCGGTTCACCGAGGAAACCGGCGTTACGGTGCAGGCCCGTTACGGTGACAGCGCGGAACTCGCCGCCCAACTCGTCGAGGAGGGCGCCGCGAGTCCGGCTCAGGTGTTCTTCGCCCAAGATGCCGGCGCCCTCGGCGCGGTGGCGGCGGCCGGGCTGTTCGCGACATTGCCCGGGTCTGCGGCGACCGCGGTTCCCGACGCCTATCGGGCGACCGATGGAACGTGGTCCGGGGTCACCGGCCGTGCCCGCGTCATCGTCTACGACCCCCAGCAGGTTCCGGCTGCCGAGGTGCCGAAGTCCGTCCTGGAGCTCACCGACCCGCGCTGGCGCGGCAAGGTCGCCATCGCACCCACCAACGCCTCGTTCCAGGCCTTCGTCACGGCGATGCGGATATCTCTGGGTAATGAAGAGACCCGGCAATGGCTCGAGGGAATGGTGCGCAACGACGCGCAGTCCTACGAGAAGAACGGTCTGATCCTCGATGCGGTGGACGCCGGGCAGATGACGCTGGGCCTCATCAACCATTACTACTGGTACGAGAAGGCCGCCGAGGTCGGGGCGGGGAAGATGCGCGCCCAGATCTCCTTCACCAAACCGGGCGACCCGGGCAGCCTGATCAACGTGGCCGGTGTCGGGATTCTCGGCTCTGCGGGCAACAACGCGCAGGCAGCGGAGTTCGTCGAATGGCTGCTGTCCCCCGAGACCCAGCGATGGTTCGTCGCCAACACATACGAGTACCCGCTGTTGCCGGGTGTCGCCGCGGCCCAGGGACTTCCGCCACTGGACTCACTGCAAGGGCCCGACGTCACACTGGCCGACCTGGACAGCCTGCCGGAGACTCTGGCGATGCTGGAGGACGTCGGGCTGTTGTGACGCCGACCGCTGCCTCCGCCCGGCCCGGCCCACTGCTGGCCGTCGCCGGTGCCGGCACGGCCGTTGTCGCGATCATTCCGCTGCTCTACCTCATCGTGCGGGCCGGGGAAGCGGGTTGGGGGCGGGTGGTCGACATCCTCGTGCGGCCGAGGACCCTGGAGACGGTGGGCACCTCGATCGCCCTTGTCGCCGTGGTGGTCACCGGGTGCCTTCTCATCGGCATCCCGACCGCCTGGCTGGTCGCCCGCACCAACCTGCCCGCACAGCCGGTCTGGCTCGCGGTCCTGGCGTTGCCGTTGGCCGTGCCGTCCTATGTAGCCGCCTACGCCTGGATCGCACAGTTTCCCGCACTGTCCGGGTTCTGGGCGGCGGCCCTGATCCTGACGCTGGTGTCATTTCCCTACGTCTTGCTGCCGGTGACCGCTGCCCTGCGAGCAAGCGACCCGGCGTTGGAGGAAGTGGCCCGGTCCCTGGGTCGGGGGCCGGTGGCGGCCTTCGCCGGCAGCACGCTGCCCCAGGCCTGGCCCGCGGCCGCCGGCGGCTCACTTCTGGTGGCCCTCTACGTCCTCTCGGACTTCGGTGCTGTTGCCCTGCTCCGGGTGGATGCCTTCACCCGGGTGATCTACACCTCCTACCGCGCGAGTTTCGATCGGGTGGGAGCGACGGTGCTCGCCCTTGTCCTCGTCGCCCTCGCCGCGATGCTGGTCGTTGCCGAACGCCGACTGCGGGGCCGCCATCGCCGGTGGCGAGTGGGGGCGGGCAGTCAGCGAACCCCCGTCACGGCGCGGCTTTCCCCCTCGGTCAGCGGCGCGGCCTTCCTCTGGCTGGCCGCCCTGACCGCGACAGCACTCGGATTACCGCTGGTATCGCTGGTCATGCGCATGCTCGAAGGCACCCGCACGCCGTTGTCGTTGAGCGAGCTTGCCACCGCGGCCGCCACCTCGCTGGTGGTGGCCGCGGCAGGGGCGGCCCTCGCCGTCGTCATGGCGTTGCCGGTGGGAATCATGGCTGCCCGCTATCGCACCACCACGGTCCGCGTCATCGAGACCGCCTCGTTCACCGGCCACGCGTTGCCCGGCGTCGTGGTGGGACTGTCCATGGTCTTCCTCACCCTCACCGTCTTCCCGACTGCGTACCAGACCGTCGCTGTTCTGGCCGTCGCCTATGCCATCCTCTTCCTGCCCAAGGCGATCAGCGCGACCCGCAGCGCCACCGCAGCCGTCTCCCCGGCCTTCGAGCAGACCGCCCGGACACTCGGACGCGGGCCCCTGCGAGCCTGGAGCGAGACCACCCTGCGGCTGACCCTGCCGGGCATCGCCGCCGGCGGGCTGATCGTGACCCTCACCGCGATGAAGGAGCTTCCCGCGACACTCATGCTGCGACCGACGGGGCTGGATACTCTCGCCACCGAATTATGGAGCCGCACGGAAGTGGCCGCGTACGGTTCGGCAGCCCCCTACGCCATGACGCTGATCGCCCTGGCGGCAGTCCCGGCGTGGTTGTTGAGCCGATCGGTGACCACGGTCCCAGACCGGGACGCGGTGGTCTGGTGACCGCGATAACGATTCGCGACCTGACGGTCGGATACGGGGCGGACGCGGTGCTCGACCAACTCGATCTCGATGTGCCGTCCGGCGCCCTCGCCGCGGTTCTGGGCGCGAGCGGTTCGGGCAAAACCACCCTGCTGCGCGTACTGGCCGGATTTCTGCGGCCGACCCGCGGGATGGTGCAATTCGGTGACCGACTGGTCGCCACGGCGGGCCCCGACAACACGCGGGTGTTCGTCCCGCCGGAGAAGCGCCGGGTCGGCATCGTTCCCCAGGAGGGGGCGCTTTTCCCGCATCTGTCCGTGCGGGCCAACGTCGGTTTCGGCCTGCCGCGCGGATCCGACGCCCGGATCGAGGCGATGTTGGACATGGTCGGCATGCGCGAGTTCGCATCGGCTCGCCCCCAACAGCTCTCGGGCGGTCAACAACAGCGGGTGGCATTGGCTCGGGCACTGGCGCCCGCGCCCGAGGTGATCCTGCTGGACGAACCTTTCACGGCCCTCGACGCTGGTCTGCGTACCCGCTTGCGCACCGAGGTCCGCGAACTACTCCGATCTGTCGGCACCACCGCCGTGCTGGTGACGCACGACCAGGACGAGGCGCTGTCGACCGCCGACCTGGTGGCCGTCATGCGCGACGGGCGCATCGTGCAGACCGGCCCGCCCGTCGAGGTCTATCGCGAACCTGCCGACCTCGAGGTGGCCCGGTTCGTCGGCGAGGTGGTCGAACTACCGGCAACCGCGGCACCAACGGGTGTCCGATGCGCGCTGGGGGAGTTACCGGCGCGCATCGGGGACGGCGACCCGGTCGGGGCAGCCACCGTGGTGTTCCGGCCCGAACAACTCGTTCTGACCCCGGCCGGCCAGTCGGAGATGAGCCACTCGGCGGCCGGCACCGTCGAGGACGCCGCCTTTTTCGGCCACGATTCCCTCGTTCGCGTCAGATTGGCCGACGGGACCCGGATCCCGGTGCGCCTGGCGGGCGGGATCCCCGCGCCGCATCCCGGCGACCCGGTCGTCGTGCGCGCGACGTCCCCGGGCCGCGTCTTCCCTGCACCGGTCGAGCCGGGGGCCACGGGAGGCGGTTAACATGGGGGGCATAGTGTGATTCCTGACACTTTCGGCCCCGAGGAGGACCGTTGTCCAAAGCAACTGAACTATCCGAATTGCACCATGTGATCGGGAACCTGCGGCGATCCGTGACGGCCCTACAGCATCGTTACGGCGATGTCCCGGCGATGCGCCGAGTCGTCATCGACACCGAGAGAATCCTCGGTGACCTGGAACTTCTCGAGATGGACGCCGGTGAACTCGAGATCTCCCCGCACGCCCCGGTGGGGTCCGGGGAGAAGATCGCGGTGCCCGACACCCCCTATGACAGGGAGTTCTGGGCTGGCATCGACGACGAGGGTGTAGGCGGTCACAACCGACGCTGACCCGGCTTCTGATCGGGGCGGTGATCTGAGTAATCTTCGGAGCAGTTGAATCGAAGGGGATCACTGCAGATGAGCGCACCCACAGCCAATCGGCGTGCCACCGGCGTCTTCTCAGCCGGACGGGCTCAGATCTCGCAGAAGACACTCCGTACCGACAACTGGCTGAAGTCCCCGATCCTCAGCGATCTCGGATTCGCGGCGTTCATCATCTACGCGACGGTGCGGGCCTTCCAGCGTGACCATTTCTTCGTCGAGAAGTACCACTACCTGACGCCGTTCTACTCGCCGTGCGTGTCGGTCAAATGCGGCGCGGCCAGCGAATTCTGGCCGCAGATCCTCCCCGCTTCGGGTCCGCTGTCCTTACTTCCGTACGCGCTGCTGTCCTTGCCGTTCCTGCTGCTCTTCCGGCTGACCTGCTACTACTACCGCGGCGCTTACTACCGTTCGGTGTGGCAGTCCCCGACGGCCTGCGCCGTCGCCGAGCCGCACGCGAAATACACCGGCGAGACCCGGTTCCCCCTGATCCTGCAGAACCTGCACCGCTACTTCTTCTACATCGCGGCGATCATCTCGCTCATCAACACCTGGGATGCCATCCAGGCCATGCACTCGCCGTCGGGATTCGGCTTCGGCCTGGGCAACGTCATCCTCTGGGTCAACGTGATCCTGCTGTGGATCTACACGCTGTCCTGCCACTCCTGCCGGCACGTCATGGGCGGGCGGCTCAAGCACTTCTCCAAGCATCCGGTGCGGTACCGGTTGTGGACCGAGATCAGCAGGCTCAACGTCCACCACAAGCTGTTCGCCTGGATCACGCTGGGCTCGCTGATGCTGACCGATTTCTACATCATGCTGGTTGCCAGCGGAACCATCTCAGACCTCAGATTCATCGGCTGAGCACAACACGAAAGTTTGAGTGAGGGAACATGGTTGAGGTCGAACGGCATTCTTACGACGTCGTCGTGATCGGTGCCGGCGGCTCTGGTCTGCG
Organism: Actinomycetota bacterium; assembly: GCA_005787665.1. The sequence goes on along the minus strand of SYAB01000104.1, from coordinate 3,888 downwards.
AGCAGTGATCGAGGCCCGTCAACGGGGACTTCGAGTCGCGGTGGTGTCCAAGTCGCTGTTCGGCAAGGCCCACACGGTGATGGCCGAGGGCGGCTGCGCCGCCGCCATGGGCAACGCCAACTCCAAGGACAGCTGGCAGGTGCACTTCGCCGACACCATGCGTGGCGGCAAGTTCCTGAACAACTGGCGGATGGCCGAACTGCACGCCCAGGAGGCTCCCGAACGGGTGTGGGAGCTGGAGACCTACGGTGCCCTGTTCGACCGCACCAAGGACGGCCGGATCAGCCAGCGCAACTTCGGCGGGCACACCTATCCGCGCCTGGCCCACGTAGGCGACCGCACCGGTCTGGAGATCATCCGCACGCTGCAGCAGAAAATCGTCTCCCTGCAGCAGGAGGACAAGGCTGAACTGGGTGACTACGAGGCCCGGATCAAGATCTTCCACGAGTGCGCGATCACCGAGTTGATCACCGACGACAGCACCGGAGAGCGGCGCATCGCCGGCGCCTTCGGCTACTGGCGCGAGACCGGCAAGTTCATCCTGTTCGAGGCGCCCGCGGTGGTGCTGGCCACCGGTGGCATCGGCAAGTCGTTCAAGGTGTCGTCGAACTCCTGGGAGTACACCGGCGACGGACACGCGCTGGCGATGCGGGCCGGCGCGGGCCTGATCAACATGGAGTTCATCCAGTTCCATCCGACCGGGATGGTCTGGCCGCTCTCGGTGAAGGGCATCCTGGTCACTGAGGGCGTGCGCGGCGACGGCGGAGTGCTGAAGAACTCCGAGGGCAAGCGGTTCATGTTCAACTACATCCCCTCGGTGTTCAAGGGGCAGTACGCCGAGACCGAGGAAGAGGCCGACCAGTGGCTCGCCGAGCAACAAGACGCCGCGGCCGACGGCAAGGCACGGCGCACCCCTGACCTGCTCCCGCGGGACGAAGTGGCTCGCGCCATCAACACCGAGGTGAAGGCGGGCCGGGGCACCCCGCACGGCGGCGTCTACCTCGACATCGCCTCGCGGATGACCCCCGAGGAGATCAAGCGGCGGCTGCCGTCGATGTACCACCAGTTCCTCGAACTGGCCGAGGTCGACATCACCAAGGACGAGATGGAGGTCGGTCCGACCTGCCACTACGTGATGGGCGGGATCGAGGTCGACCCGGACACCGGTGCCGCGGCCACCGCCGGCCTGTTCGCGGCCGGCGAGTGTTCCGGCGGCATGCACGGCTCCAACCGTCTCGGCGGCAACTCGCTGTCGGATCTGCTGGTGTTCGGCCGTCGCGCCGGGCTGGGGGCGGCGGACTACGTTCGCGCACTGTCCAGCAGGCCCACCGTCGCCGACGCCGCGGTCGAGGAAGCGGCGACGATCGCGTTGACGCCGTTCAACGGTCCGCAGGGTCGGGCCAAACCGGAGAACCCCTACACCCTGCACGCGGAGCTGCAGCAGACGATGAACGACCTGGTCGGCATCATTCGTACCGGGGCGGAGATGCAGCAGGCGCTGGACAAGATCGAGGAATTCAAGGTCCGGTTCCGCAATATCGAGTCCGACGGGCGGCGCGAGTTCAACCCCGGCTGGCACCTGGCCATGGACATGCGCAACATGCTGTTGGTCAGCGAGTGCGTGGCGCGGTCCGGGCTCGCCCGCACCGAGAGCCGCGGTGGCCATACCCGCGACGACTTCCCGCAGATGGACTCCCACTGGCGGCGCGCTCTGGTGGTATGTCGATCCGAGGGCGACGACCCGGTCATGCCGACGGTCAGCGTCGCCCGGGAGGAGCAGCCGGGGATGCGGGAGGACCTGCTCGAGCTGTTCGAGATCGAGGAATTGGGCAAGTACTTCACCGACGAAGAGCTCGAGCGGCATCCGGGACGGAGGGGCTAGATGAGCTACCAGGCGAATATGCGGGTGTGGCGCGGCGACGACGAGGGCGGCGCGCTGCACGACTATCAGGTCGACGTCAACGAGGGCGAGGTCGTCCTCGACATCATCCATCGGCTGCAGGCCGAGCAGGCCCCCGACCTCGCGGTGCGGTGGAACTGCAAGGCCGGAAAGTGCGGCTCGTGCTCGGCCGAGATCAACGGGCGGCCGCGACTGATGTGCATGACCCGGATGTCGACCTTCGACGAGGCCGACACGGTGACCATCACCCCGTTGCGGACCTTCCCGGTGATCCGCGATCTGGTCACCGACGTCTCTTTCAACTACGAGAAGGCGCGCGAGATCCCGTCCTTCGCTCCACCGAAGGACCTGCAGCCCGGCGAGTACCGGATGGCCCAGGAGGACATCCAGCGCTCCCAGGAGTTCCGCAAGTGCATCGAGTGCTTCCTGTGCAACAACGTCTGCCATGTGGTGCGCGACCACGAGGAGAACAAGAAGTCCTTCGCAGGCCCGCGCTTCCTGATGCGCACCGCGGAACTCGACATGCACCCGTTGGACACCCTGGATCGCAAGGACATGGCCCAGGAGGACTTCGGTCTCGGGTACTGCAACATCACCAAGTGCTGCACCGAGGTGTGCCCGGAGCACATCAAGATCACCGACAACGCGCTGATTCCGATGAAGGAGCGTGTCGCCGACCGCAAGTACGACCCGGTGGTCTGGCTCGGCAACAAGCTCTTCCGAAGGAAATAGCTCCACCGAGTGTGAATCCCTTGCGGAAGTCCGCCCGATTTTTCGCAACCGATTCACGCTCGGCGCGGGTGTCCTGCGTTTCAGGCCAGGGTGCGGAATCCGCTGCGGTGGAACACGATCGGCGCCACCCCGTCGTGCACGCGGATATCGCTGACCCGCAGGACGACGATCGTGTGGTCGCCGGCGGGCACCTCCTGCTCGATCACGGTCTCCAGCCAGACACAGGTCCCCTTGATGAACACCGCACCGGTGCCCGTGGACACCGTCTCCAGGCCCGCGAACCGGTCGCCGTTCCGGGCGGCCAGGGTTCGCGCGGCGTCATGGTGCCCCTCGGCGAGCACGCTGAGTCCCAGCGCCGGTGACCGCGCCAGCCGTGGCCAGGTTTCCGAGGTGTTCTGCACACAGAACGAGACCAGGGGCGGTTCCAGGGAGACCGGGGCGAACGTGCTGGCCGCAAGGCCGACCCGGGTTCCGGCCACCTCCGCGGCAATGGCGATCACCCCGGACGGGATCTGACCGAAGGCCTCCCGTAGCGTGGCGGGACTCAATTGCGGCGGCGGATTGCCCACGGCGGAAACACCTCCCTGCGTTGAGTAGCCTGACATCGTGCCTGACGTCTCCATCCTGTCCGTGCTGCGCGAACGCGCCGGTCTGACACCCGATGACCTCGCCTTCACGTTCACCGACTACGACCGGGACTGGCACGGCGTCACCGAAAGCCTGACCTGGTCGCAACTGTATCGGCGCACCCTCAACGTGGCGCGCGAAGTCAGCAGGCACGGCTCACCGGGGGATCGGGTACTCATCGTGGCGCCACAGGGCCTGTCATTCATCGTGGCCTTCCTCGGTGCCATGCAGGCGGGGTTCATCGCCGTGCCACTGGCCGTGCCGGTACCCGGCTCGCACGACGAGCGCCTGGGCGCGGTGGTGACCGACACCTCGCCGGCGGTGGTCCTGACGACCTCCGGTGTCTTCGACATCGCCGCGCAGTACGTCGATGACGGTGCCGCTGTCATCGCCGTGATCGCCGTGGACACCCTGGATCTCGACGGCGAGCCAAGGGTCGACCCGCAGACCCCCGACGGTCCGGATATCGCGTATCTGCAGTACACCTCGGGCTCCACCCGGCTTCCCGCCGGTGTGATGATCTCGCACCGCAATCTGGTCGCGAACTTCGCACAGTTGATGTCCGATTACATGGTCGGCTCCGGCGGCGCGTTCCCGCCGGGCACCACGCTGGTGTCCTGGCTGCCGTT
>SYAB01000103.1 GCA_005787665.1 Actinomycetota bacterium | reverse complement strand
CGACGAGGTGTTCTCCCGGGCGCTGCAGGCGCTCGGCCGCTGACCCTTCATGGTCTCCATTCCCGGACTGCGCGGCCGCAAGACCGTCGATCCCCGCAGCGCCGGTGAACTCGATGCGATGGCGGCCGCCGGTGCCGTCGTTGCCGCCGCGCTGCGCGCGGTCATCGCCGCGGTGAGTCCCGGTGTCTCGACGAAGGATCTCGACGACGTCGCCGAAACCGTCATCCGCGAGGCCGGCGCCACCCCGTCGTTCCTGGGCTACCACGGCTATCCGGCGAGCGTCTGCTCCTCGGTGAACGACCGCGTGGTGCACGGCATCCCGTCGGCGCAGGAGGCGCTGTGTGCCGGCGACCTGGTGTCGATCGACTGTGGAGCGATCCTCGACGGCTGGCACGGCGATGCGGCCGTCACGATCGGGGTGGGGGAGTTGATCCCCGCGGACGAAGCGTTGTCCCAGGCCACCCGGCAGGCGATGGAAGCCGGCATCGCCGCGATGGTTCCGGGCAACCGGCTGACCGACGTCTCGCATGCCATCGAGCGGGCCACCCGGGCGGCTGAGCGGGCACACGACCGCCGCTATGGGATCGTGTCGGGCTACGGCGGCCACGGGATCGGCCGGCAGATGCACATGGATCCGTTCCTGCCCAATGAGGGTCAACCAGGCCGGGGGCCGCTGTTGGTGGTCGGCTCGGTGCTGGCGATCGAGCCGATGCTGACCCTGGGCGTCACCACCACCCGGATCCTCGCCGACGACTGGACCGTCGTCACCACCGATGGCTCGCGGGCCGCGCACTGGGAGCACACCGTCGCCGTGACCGAGGGCGGTCCCCGGATCCTGACGGCCTAGTTCATCGTGAAGCCGGGCCCGTGATCATGGCGGGCACAGGCCCCGGAGGCCGCGGGTCTGGATCGCCCTTATGACGAAATACGGAAACCAGATGATTTTCGGCACGGCGATGATCGTGACGTTCGAGTCGAGGACCGTCGGGGCGGCCGCATCCCACAGTATTACGATGACGGGCTTTCCGTCTTCGGCGTTCACATTCTTGATCGTGACGGAGCGGGTCGGCGCCCGGCCGACGTACCAGTAATCGTCGAATTGGCCGATCTCGATATCTGCGAAGCTTCCATGCTTGGCGAACATGACGTTTTCGATGAGGACACCCTCGATTGAACCTTTGGCGGTGATCCCGTTGCGATGGGGGACCACCGTGAGGTTGCGGAATGTGTAGTTCGCGCCGCGCACGGCATCGATGCTGTCCTCCTGGCCACCGAGAATGATCGACGTCTCGACGATGACGTCGCGGCTGTTGGAGAACTTCAGGATGTCCGAATACTCGGCGGGGTTGACGCCCTCATCCGGGATGACACGATCTCGGATGACGGTCCCGATCTCGTTGACATGAGATTCGTAGTTCTTGTCGACATGCATACCGGTGTCGTGGATACGCCGATGAGCGGTGGCTCTCGACGCTAAGGATCCCGGCCCGGTGGGGCGACCGCTGGGCTTGGCTCGGGGCGTGCGTGGAGAGTGCGAACCAGGCGCGGCCGGGCCGGCCGTTATCGATGAGGAGGTCTCCGGGGAGTCCGCGGCCGCTTTCGGCGCGTTGGTCCCGATCAGCGCGAGCCCGAAGCCCACCAGAGCCGTCCCGAGCCACAGGGTTTTCCTGTCCATCCGCATCGGCAACCTCTGATCTGCTCCCCAGTTCCCCGAACGTGGTGACGAGGTAACGCTAGCTCAGTAGTCGCCGGCGTGGCGGCGCAAGGTATCGATCGCCTCGACAAGCGCGCGCGCCTGGCAGTCGGACATCCCGATATCGGCGAACACTTGACGGTTGAGTGTCGCGGTAGCGTCACGTACCGTCGAGCGCCCGAGTGACGTGATCGTCACCAGGGTGGTGCGCCCGTCGGTGGGGTGTGGAATCCGGGTCACCAGCCCGTCGGTCTCCAGTCGCCGGATGGCATGGGTGGCGCTGGTGACATGGACCTGCAGCCGATCCGATACCTTGGCGATGGGCAGCGTGCCGGTTCGACTGAAGGCAAGCAGCCTGAGCAATTCGAACCGGGAGAAGCTCAGATCGTATGGGCGCAGGGCGCTTTCGACCCGGGCCAACAGTATCTGATGGGCCCGCATCACCGATGTGACGGCCACCATCCCGTCGGCCACATCACCCCATCCCTCGCGCACCCAGTTGGCCCGCGCCGCGGCGATCGGGTCGGGTGCGTGGGGTCTCATGAGTTCAGCGCAGGGTCTCGATGACCGCGCTGAAATCCAGATTGGCGTGCTGGTCGGCGAAGGCGGCGTAGATCTGCGCCGCGTGGCTGCCCAGCGGGGCCGACGCGCCGGCCGAGGCCACCGCGTCCATCGCCAGGTGCAGGTCCTTGTTCATCAGCGCGGTCGCGAACCCGGGCTTGAATCCGTGGTTGGCCGGGGAGGCCGGGACCGGGCCGGGGACCGGGCAGTTGGTGTGCACCGCCCAGCAGTTGCCGGTGGCGCCGGTGACCACGTCGAAGAGTGCCTGCGCGGACAGGCCCAGCTTCTCGGCGAGCACGAAGGCCTCGCCCACGGCGATCTGCTGAACCGCCAGCAGCATGTTGTTGCAGAGTTTGGCGGCCTGACCGGCGCCGGAGTCGCCGCAGTGGATGATCTTGCCCGCCATCGGCTCCAATACCGGCCGGGCGCGCTCCAGCGCCTCGGCATCGCCGCCGACCATGAAGGCCAGCGTGCCCGCCGTCGCACCCTTCACCCCGCCGGACACCGGCGCATCGAGCTGGGCGAAGCCGCGTTCGGCGGCATAGTCGTGTATCGACCGGGCGTCGTCGACGGCGATCGTCGAGGAGTCGACGAACAGCGCGCCCTTGGCAGCCTTGCCCATGACCTCGCCGTAGCACTCCTTCACCAGGGTTCCGTTGGGCAGCATCGTGACCACCACGTCGGCACCCTTGACCGCGTCGGTCCCGCGCTCGACGGCGGTCACGCCCCGCTCCGCAGCGGCCTCGCGGGCCGCCGGGACGGGATCGAATCCGCGCACGGTGTAGCCGGCCTTCACCAGGTTTGCGCCCATCGGTGCGCCCATGTTTCCCCGGCCCAAAAATGCGATCGCGGTCATCTGGTCTGCTCCCTTGAGTACGTCATGCCGAGGCGCGAGCCT
>SYAB01000102.1 GCA_005787665.1 Actinomycetota bacterium | reverse complement strand
GTGAAGAGGTTCAGCGCATTCCACTGGCTTTCGCCGTGGCGCAACAGGATCAGCGTGCAATCAGCCATGCCCGAAAGTCTCTCACGGGGAGAGTGGCCCGGGGTCGGCTTCGTCGCCGTCGCCGTCGATGAGATGCTCGAAGGACTTGAGATTCTTCAGCGACTCCCCGCGCGCCACCCGCCACGCCCACTCCTTACGGATCGAGGTGGCGAAGCCGAGTTCGAGCAGAGTGTTGAAGTCGTTGTTGACCGCCTCGAGCACCTGCCCGAGAATCCGGTCGATCTCGTCGGCGTTGACCACGTCGAGGGCGATCCGCCCGACGAGGTAGATATCGCCGATGTTGTCCAGGGTGTAGGCCACGCCGTAAAGGCGTCGATTGCGTTTGAGCAGGAACCGGTAGACGCGCTCGAAGTTCTCGTCGGGCCGGCGGCAGACGAAGGCCTCAACCCGGACCGAATGCTCGCCGATGCTGAGCAGCGTGTTGGTGATGAGTTTTCGGTCACCGGGCAGCTCGACGATCAGGCCCGGCATTCCCCCGTGCGCGCCCTCGTAACGCGTGTAGGTCAGCCCGTGTTCGTTGAGCGTCTCCTCGATCGTCTGCCGGACGCCGGCTGCGTCGGGCCTCACGTCCGTACGCTCCGCCGCGGCACCCAGCGCCGGCCGTTACGACGGGCCAGCAGGTCGCGGGCGGCGCTGCGCTGGTGGGTGTGGCCGTAATCGGCGATGGCCCTCCCGTAGCTGCTCAGCAGCGCATCGACGGTGTGGTCCCAGGAGAACCGGCCGGCATGCTCGACGGCGGCCCGGCTCAGGGCACCGGCATCGGCGTCGAGCAGCCCGGCGATCGCCGCGGCCCAGGATTCCGGCTCATGGCCGTCGACCAGCACGCCGCTGCGCCCGTCGGCCACCGCCACCGGCAGCCCGCCCACCGCGGCCGCCGCCACCGGGGTACCGCAGGCCTGGGCCTCCACCGCGACCAGACCGAAGGACTCCGAGTAGCTGGGAACGGCCACCACATCGGCGGCGCGATAGACCTCGACGAGTTGCTCGCGGGTCTGCGGGGGCAGGAAGTTCACCCGCTCGGTGATGCCGAGTTCCCCGGCCAGCCGCACCAGGCTGTCGGGGGCGGCCAGACCCGAACCGGAAGCTCCACCCGCGATGAGCACCCGGACTCCCGGCAGCAGCGCCGCCGCCCGCAACAGCACGTCCGGCGCCTTCAGCGGCTGGATCCGGCCGACGAAGGCGACCACGTGCCCATCGGCGGGCAGGCCCAGGGCGGCCCGCGCCAGGCCCCGGTCGCCCGGGGTGAAGATGCTCAGGTCGACCCCGGGATGGACGACGTCGATGCGCCGGGGATCGGCGTGGTGCAGCGAAACCAGTTGGTGCGCTTCGGCTTCGGTGTTGACGATCAGCCGGTCGGCTTCGTCGACCACCTGTTGTTCACCGACCGCGCGTAGCGGCGGCTCCGGCGCGTCACCGTCGGCCAGCGCCGCGTTCTTGACCGCGGCCAGGGTGTGGGCGGTGTGCACCAACGGCACCGCCCAGCGGTCCCGGGCCAGCCAGCCGACCTGACCGGACAGCCAGTAGTGCGAGTGCACGATGTCGTAGTGCCCGGGTTCGTGGTTGGCCTCGGCGCGCAGGACGCCGGCGGTGAAGGCGCACAACTGGGTCGGCAGGTCGTATTTGTCGAGGCCCTCGAACGGGCCCGCGGCCACATTGCGGACCAGGACACCGGGGGCCACCGGCACCGACGGCGGATCGGCCGAGGACGTCGCCCTGGTGAAGATCTCGACCTCGACGCCGCGGCGGGCCAGGTGCAGCGCGGTTTGCAGGACGTAGACGTTGAGTCCGCCGGCATCGCCGGTGCCGGGCTGGGCCAGCGGAGAGGTGTGCACCGCCAGCACCGCGACCCGACGGGGCAGCACGCCGGTGTCGGTCAGGTCCCGAGGGTGCCGCACCCTTCTATCTATACACCGCCCTGATTAGAGTCGGAGCGATGACAGCCAACGCCGACGCCCACTCACGGGTCGCCGTGGTCACCGGCGCCAGTTCGGGTATCGGTGCGGCGACCGCCAGAACCCTTGCCGCCCTTGGCTTTCATGTCGTGGCCGTGGCGCGGCGGGGGGATCGCCTGCAGCAGATCGCCGAGGAGATCGGCGGAACGGCCGTACCGGCCGATGTGACCGACGACGAGGACGTCCAGGCGCTGGCAGAGCGGCTGCCGCGGGTCGACGTGCTGGTCAACACCGCCGGCGGGGCGAAGGGCCTGCAACCGGTCGCCACCGCCGACCTGGAGGACTGGCGGTGGATGTGGGAGACCAATGTGATGGGCACCTTGCGGGTGACCCGGGCCCTGCTGCCCATGCTGATCGACTCCGGGGACGGGCTGATCGTCACGGTCACCTCGATCGCCGCCCTGGAGGTCTACGACGGCGGTTCGGGGTACACCGCCGCCAAACACGCCCAGGGCGCCCTGCACCGGACCCTGCGCGGTGAGCTGCTGGGAAAGCCGGTGCGGCTGACCGAGATTGCCCCCGGCGCGGTGCAGACCGAGTTCTCGCTGGTGCGCTTCGGCGGGGACGAGCAACGGGCGGAGGCGGTCTATGCCGGGATCACCCCGCTGGCAGCGCAGGACGTGGCCGAGGCAATCGGGTTCGTCGCATCCCGGCCCGCGCACGTCAACATCGACCAGATGATCATCAGGCCCCGCGACCAGGCGAGTGCCGGGAGGTTCCACCGCAGGACCTGACCGCCGCTACAGTTCGCACCCCACCAGGACGGGTTCGGGGACCAGGGTGACCCCGAACGCCGTCTGCACCCCGTCGCGAACGGCACGTGCCAGCGCCAACACCTCGGCGGTGCTCGCATCCCCGCGGTTGGTCAGCGCCAGCGCATGTTTGGTCGACAGCCGGCATCGGCCCGATCCGGGGTAGCCCTTGCCGAAGCCGGCTCGCTCCACCAGCCAGCCGGCGGCGAGTTTGACACCGCCGGTGGCCGGATAGTTCGGTACCGGCACCGCCGAGCCTTCCCGGATGCGCTCGAAGTGCTCCCCGGACACGACCGGGTTGGTGAAGAACGACCCCACGCTCCAGGTGTCGTGGTCGGCGGGATCGAGCACCATGCCTTTGGCCGAACGCAGTGCCAGGACCGCGCTCCGCACCGCTGAGGGCGACGCGCGCTCGCCGGCCGAGACTCCCAACGCCGTTGCCAATTCGGCGTAGCGCAGCGGAGCCGACCACCCGTCCGCATCGAGGGTGAACTCGACCTCGAGCACCGTCGAGCGGCTTCCGGATCCCTTGAGCAGGCTGTGGCGATAGGCGAACTCGAGGTCGGAGGCCGGCACCCAGCGCACCTGCCCGCTGCTGCGGTCGAGCAGCCTGACCCGGGTCATCACGTCGGCCACCTCGCCACCGTAGGCGCCGACATGCTGGACCGGGGTCGCCCCGGCCGACCCGGGGATCCCCGAGAGGCACTCCAGTCCGCCCAGGCCGGCGGCGACCGCCGCGGCGACCACGGCGTCCCAGTCGGCTCCCGCCTCGGCACGCAGAACCGGCGGGTCGATGGTGACCGCCGGGCTGGCCAGCCGCACCACGGTGAGGTCGCTCAGCCGGTCGTCGATGACCACATTGGACCCGCCGCCGAGTACCAGCGCCGGCTCGCCGCTGCCGTCGAGGGCCCCCAGGGTTGCGACGATCTGATCGGTGGTGAGGCAGGTGACCACCCGGCGGGCGACCGGTCCGACCCGCAGGGTGGTCAACGACGCCAGGGGCACGTCCCGGTCGACCCTCGCCCCGCCGAAATCCTGCGTTGAGTCCATGGTCGGGTCGCTCCGCTCCTGCCCTTGCCGGGTCGCTCCGCTCTGCCCTCGGCAACGCCCCGTAACGGTAGCCTCGACTGCTATGCCCCGTGCATTCGACATGGCCGCCGAGTACGAGGAGACCGTGGCGCAGGTCCATTCGGCCTTCTGCGACAAGCGGTACTGGCTGGCCCGGCTGGAAGCTTCCGAAGCCGACGACGTCACCCTCAATGATTTCCGGGTGGGCAGCGACGGGGGCGTCGATGTGGTGACCACCGAGATACTGCGGGCCGACCGACTGCCCGGAATCGTTCACCAGTTCCACCGGGGCGAGTTGCAGATTCGACGGGCTGAGACCTGGACCGGACTGTCCGACGGCGCGGCCGAGGCTTCCATCGCCAGCTCCATCGCCCAGGCCCCGGTATCGCTCAGCGGCGACGGCCGGCTTCGACCGCTGGCGGCCGGGGCGCTGTTGACCGTCCAGGCCACCGTCGAGGTACGCATCCCCCTGGTGGGCGGCAAGATGGAGAAATTCATCGGCAACCAGCTGATGAACCTGCTCAAGGCCGAGCAGCAGTTCACCGCGAGATGGATCGCGGAGAACCGCTGAATGCCCCGCCAGATGGTCTACGACGTCGACGTCGAGATTCCCGCCGCGGCGATGTACCGCAACATCACCGCGATCGACTACTGGCAGGACCTGGTCGACTTCTACCGGGATGACGCGGTCCGCGCCGAGATCGCGCACTTCTCCTCGGATTCCTCCGGAACCGATATCGCGTTCGCCCACACCCTGTCCCCGGACAGTCTCCCGGCGGTCGCCCGGGGGGTGCTGCCGGAGACGTTGGCGGTCACCCGCGAGCAGCATTTCGAACCGTTCACGGAGGCCACCAACGAAGCGCGCGGCCGATACCGGGCACGGATTCCGGCCCCGGCGGAGGTCAGCGGTGATTACCTGCTGCGCGACGTCGAACAGGGCAGCAGGATGACCCTGACCACGGTGTGCCATGTGTGGGTTCCGATCATCGGTGGACAGATCGAGCTGCTGCTGGCCAACGGACTCAAGACGTTGTTCGCCAAGGAGGGCGAGTTCACCGCGGACTGGGTCCGACACCATCGCTAGGTCGCAGCGCCCGGTCGGCATGCCGACCCGAGGAACCACCGGCGCCAACCGGTTGCGTCGGGCCGACCGGTGGATGACGCACTCCCGGGCGGTGCAGGCGGCGCTGCGCTCGGGTGCGGAGCCGGTGGTCGTGGACCTCGGCTACGGGCGGCTCCCGGTGACCACGCTCGAACTCGCGGCACGGCTTCAGGCCGTGCGGACGGACATCCGGGTGATCGGTCTGGAGATCGACCCGCAACGCGTCACTGCGGCGCAGCCGGCCCGCAGCGACACCGTCGATTTCCGGCTGGGCGGCTTCGAACTCGCCGGCCTGCGGCCGGTGCTGGTGCGCGCCTTCAACGTGCTTCGTCAGTACCCGGAGGAGGCGGTGGCCCAGGCCTGGCAGACCATGCGCGCGCGCCTGGCTCCCGGCGGGGTGATCATCGAGGGCACCTGCGATGAGCTGGGACGTCACAGCTGCTGGGTGCTCCTGGACCGCGAGGGCCCGGTGAGTCTCACCCTGGCCTGCGACCCGCGGTCCATCGAGCGTCCGTCGGATCTTGCCGAGCGGCTTCCGAAGGTCCTCATTCATCAGACTGTTCCGGGCCGGGGCGTGCACACCCTCCTGCACGCGGCCGACCACGCCTGGGACGCGGCCGCGGGACAGTCGGTTTTCGGGCCCCGGGCCCGCTGGCGGGCGATGCTGACCGCACTGACCGAGCGGGGAATCCCGGTGGACCGGCAGCGCCGGAGTACGCGCGACGGCGTGCTGACAGTGCCCTGGTCGACCGTAAGCTGACGGCTATGCGGATCGCACTGGCGCAGCTCCTGTCCGGCACCGATCCCGCGGCCAATCTGGACCAGGTCGACGCCTACACCCGCCGGGCCGCCGACGCCGGAGCACGACTGGTGGTCTTCCCGGAGGCCACCATGTGTCGGCTGGGGGTCCCACTCGGGCCGGTCGCCGAACCCCTCGACGGACGGTGGGCCGACGGCGTGCGCGAGATCGCCCGGACCGCCGGCGTGACGGTGTTCGCCGGGATGTTCACCCCGGCGCCGGACGGCAGGGTGTTCAACACCCTGCTCGCCACCGGAGGCGGGGTGGAAGCGTCCTACGACAAGATGCACCTCTACGACGCCTTCGGTGTCACCGAATCGCAGACCGTGGCGCCCGGCCGGGAGCCCTTGGTGGTCACCGTCGACGGCGTCGGCGTCGGCGTCACGCTGTGTTACGACATCCGCTTTCCGTACCTCTACACCGAGTTGGCCGACCGCGGCGCGTCGGTGATCACGGTCAGCGCGTCCTGGGGTGCCGGGCCGGGCAAGCTCGACCAATGGCGGCTGCTGACCCGGGCCAGGGCGCTGGACTGCGCCTGTTTCATCGCCGCGGCGGGCCAGGGCTACCCCGGCCCGGACCTGGCGACCAAGGCGCCGACCGGGGTCGGCGGGAGCCTGGTGGCCTCGCCGACCGGCGACGTGCTCGCCGAAGCCGGGCCTGACCCGCAACTGCTGATCTGCGATCTGGCGGTCGACACCGTCCCGGCGGTCCGGGACACCATCGGTGTGCTGCGCAATCGCATTAGGGTCGGCACGGATGCGTAGGGCACAATCGCACGGGTGACGATCCCGCCGCAGGGCCCGCTCCCGCCGCAGGGCCCGGTCCCGCCGCAGGGCCCGGTCCCGCCGTACGGTGCCGATCCCGGGTATCACGAACCGCCCACCCAGCAGATGCCGCCACTGGGCCCACTTCCCTATCAGCCCCCGGCCGCTCCGCCGCCGGTGGAACCGGAGCCGCCAACCCGCCGTGGGCTGCGTGGGGACCCGCTGTCGGCGGCGCTGGTCGCCGTGATCGTCGCGGCGGTGGCGCTCGCCGGGCTGCTCGGCGGCGAACTGTATGCCCGACACCGGGCCGACTCGATCGTCGCCAGCGCCGTCAGCTGCGTGGTGCGGGACGGCGCGACGGCGTCCTTCGGCCCACGGCCCTTCCTCGTGCAGCACTTCACCCATCGCTACCGCAATATGACGGTGGAGACCGCCGGTAACCAGATCCGCGAGGCCAAGGGCATGAAGCTCCGCCTGCTGCTCGACGATGTCCGGATCAACCCGACCGCCGAGTCGGCCGGGACCCTGGGCGTCCTCGACGCCGACATCACGTGGTCGGCCGACGGCATCAAGGACACCGTGCAGGGCGTGATCCCGGTGCTGGGCAACCTGGTCAGCGGCGTCACCCCGGATCCGTCATCCGGAACGCTCGAACTGCAGGGACCCCTGGGCACCGTGACGATCCGGCCGCAGGTCGCCGACGGCGAGCTGAACCTCGACGTGCTCAAAGTGACCGGGCTCGGCTTCAGCCTTCCCCGCGAGAGCGTCCAGCCCGCCCTCGACACCTTCACCACTCAGCTGACCAAGAACCTGCCGATGGGCATCCGTGCGGACAGCGTGTCGGTCACCGACACCGGCGTGAACGCGCGGTTCGTCACCCGCGACGCCACCATCCCCAACGCTGCGCAGGACCCCTGCTTCGCCGGGATCTAACCCAGCTCGGCACCGCCGGGATTGCAGCCGGTGAGCACCATGGTGGTTTCGTCGACCGGGGGGCGCCATGGTTCAAGATCCCAGCTCGGCTTTCCGGGCTGGGCGAACTCGGCGAACCGCCAGTGACAGAGGAACTGGGCGGCCATCCCCGGGGTATCGGCACCCGGCGCCAGCGCGAGCACCTCGGCCCAGGCGTCATCCGTCTGCCGGGCGGTCTTGCCGAAGTCCCCGGCAACATCCCGGCCGGCCGGAGTCGGGTAGACCCGCAGGGTGGGAAGGCCGTCGTAACTGACCCATCTCACCTCGCCGATGAACGGCGGGGCGGCTCCGGCATCCGCCGAGGCCCTGGCCGAGGTGCCGGCCAAGGTGCCGGCGGAGGACAGCAGAGCGAACCCGGCGAGCGCGAGAGCGGCCTTCGACCGGAGGCTCAGCGCGACTTCCCCTGGACCTCGAGCAGCTTGGGCCGGACGTCGACCAGGTACACCCCCGCGGCCACCGCGGCGATCACCATGCCGGTGACGCCGAGCACCCAGGACAGCAGGACCGCGACGCCCAGGATCACCAGCCACACCGGCTTGGTCAGTTTGTCGGTCGCGGTGTATGCGTCGGGACGCTGCATGGCCGCGTGCACGAAGGCGTACACCGTGGCGGCCAGCACCGCCCAGAAGAGCACATTAAGCACGACACCCGCCACACCCTGAAGCATCACGGCTCCAGGGTAGGCGGGTGTCGGCGGGATCGTCTAACTCCCGGTCGTCGGGTGACGACTTACTTCTGGGTGACCTTCTTGGCCGGGGCCTTCTTGACGGCGACCTTCTTGGCCGGCACCTTCTTGGCGGCAGCCTTGGCCGGAGCCTTCTTGGCCGGAGCCTTCTTGGCCGGGGCCTTCTTGGCGGCAGCCTTCTTGACCGGAGCCTGGGCCGGCAGCTCGACGCCGACCAGCTTGGCGGCACGCTCGCCGACCGCGCGGGTCTGAGCCGAGACGTTGCCCAGGGCCTCCTGGGTCAGCTCGACCGCCTGGTCGACGTAGGTCTCGACCCGGTCAGCGGCGTCCTTGAACTCCGCCTGACCCATCAGCCGCTCCAGAGCGGCCTCGCCACGGGCGACCAGGGTGTTGTAGGTCTCGGTCGCGTCGACGAAGAACTCGTCGGCGGCCTTGCGAAGCTCCTCGCTGGTGAGCTTGCCACGCAGCTCCTCGGTCCGCTTCGGCAGTTCCTCCTGCAGGCGGGTCAGCGCCGCGCGCCGGTCCTCCATGCGGTCGCCGGCGACCTCGGCCCGCTCGCGCAGGCTGGTGAGGATTTCGTTGACGGTGGCCAGGGCGAGGTCGGCAGCACCCACCGCAGCGAGCAGCGGAGCCTTCAGATCCTCGATGGTGGTCTCGGCGTTCTTGTTCTTGTTCTTAGCCATCAGGCCGGTTTCCTTTCGGGTGTTGAGATTTTCAGCTGTCGCGGGACGAATGTCGTTACTGCGCCGGTGGCTCCTCTGGAGCCTGGTTCTGCGCGCAGAACGACGTGTAGATGTCGAGCAGCACCCGCTTCTGACGCTCGCTGATCGCGGTGTCGCCGACGATGGCGTCAGCCACCTGATTCGGCTGACCGGGCTCGAGAATTCCGGCCCGGACATAGAGCACCTCGGCCGACAACCGCAACGCTTTGGCGATCTGGCTGAGCACCTCGGCGGACGGCTTGCGCAAACCCCGCTCGATCTGGCTGAGGTAAGGGTTACTCACCCCGGCCCGCTCGGCGAGCTGTCGAACCGACACCTGAGCCGCTTCCCGCTGGGTGCGGATGAAGCCGCCGATGTCCTGGGCGGCATTGCTCACCACGGCGGCAAGATCTGACTCCTGTGCCATGGTCCGCCCCTTTGCGCGTACGAGTGTCGTTTGCATACACGACGTACTCTACGCCCAAGTGCTAACAATTGCAAGCACTTGCTAGCGCAGGTCAGAACAAGATCTGCGCAATGGTGTAGATCACAAGGCCGGCGAGCGCGCCCACCACGGTGCCGTTGATCCGGATGAATTGAAGGTCGCGGCCCACGTGCAACTCGATGCGCCGACTGGCTTCATCGGCGTCCCAGCGCTGGATGGTGTCGGTGATCAGCGAGGTGGCCTCACTCCCGTAGCGGGTGACCAGGTGCTGGGCACCCCGCACGATCCAGTTGTCGACCTTGTCGCGCAACTCCGCATCGTCGCGCAGCGACTCACCGATGCGCACCACCGAATCCGCGATCCGTTCGCGCAGGGCGCTGGAGGGATCGTCGACGCCGTCGAGCACCAGTCGCTTGAGGGTCTTCCACGCCGTCTCGGCCGCCCGGGTCACCTCGTCGCGGGCCATCAACTGGTCCTTGATGGTTTCGGCCTTGGCGATCGTGGCGGGATCGTTCTGCAGGTCGCCGGCGAACTCGAAGAGGAACCGGGTCGCCGACTGCCGCAGTTCGTGATGGGGGTCGCGGCGAACCTTGTCGGTGAAGTCCATCAGCTCCCGGTGGATGCGGTCGCCCACGAGTTGGTCGACGAATTTCGGTGACCAGGTCGGCGAGTCCCGCAACACGACCCGCTCAATGGTCGGACCGGCATTGAGCGCCCATTCGAAGGCGCGATCGCAGAGCAACTGGATCAGCGCCTCCTGGCGGTTCTCGGCCAGGAGCTGGGACAGCACCCGGCCGGCCGGCGGACCCCACTGCGGCTCGGCGAGGCGTTTGACGATGGTCCGGTCGATCGCCTGCTGAATGTCCTCGTCGTTGAGCAACTCGACCACGGCCCTGAGCACCGTGGCGGTCTCATCGCCCACCCGGGCGGCGTTCGCCGGTTCAGAGAGCCACTTGCCCATCCGGCTGGCGATCTCGGCGTCGCGCAATTTCGTCTCGACCACTTCGGCGGACAGGAAGTTCTCCCGCACGAAGGTTCCCAGCCCCTCCCCCAGCTGGTCCTTCTTGCGGGGAATGATCGCGGTGTGCGGGATCTTCAGTCCCAGCGGATGACGGACCAGCGCGGTGACGGCG